>NZ_CP033074.1:0-120955 GCF_003675305.1 Buttiauxella sp. 3AFRM03 | reverse complement strand
CCTGCGGCAACCTGCCGGGGCTGAATCCGGGCAACGCGCCAGCGCTGCACCGGGCGGGCGCAACGGCTCAGCATCATGCCGCTGGCGCGGCGACGGAAACGCACCTGAACGCCGGGCGTATCTGCGCAGCAGTGCGCCCCCTGCCTGCGGCAACCTGCCGGGGCTGAATCCGGGCAACGCGCCAGCGCTGCGCCGGGCGGCGGCAACGGCTCAGTATCATGACGCTGGCGCGGCGACGGTCTGCACCCTGCGCCGGGCGTATCTGCGCAGCAGTGCGCCCCCTGCCTGCGGCAACCTGCCGGGGATGATTCCGGGCAACGCGCCAGCACTGCGCCGGGCGGCGGCGACGGCTCAGCTTCATGCCGCTGGCGCGGCGACGGTCTGCACCCTGAGCACCGGGCGTATCTGCGCAGCAGTGCGCCCCCTGCCTGTGGCAATCTGCCGGGCTGCATCCGGGCAACGCGCCAGCGCTGCGCCGGGCGGCGGCAACGGCTCAGCTTCATGCCGCTGGCGCGGCGACGGTCTGCACCCTGAACGCCGGGCGTATCTGCGCAGCAGTGCGCCCCCTGCCTGCGGCAACCTGCCGGGGCAGAATCCGGGCAACGCGCCAGCACTGCGCCGGGCGGCGGCAACGGCTCAGCTTCATGCCGCTGGCGCGGCGACGGTCTGCACCCTGAGCACCGGGCGTATCTGCGCAGCAGTGCGCCCCCTGCCTGCGGCAACCTGCCGGGGCTGAATCCGGGCAACGCGCCAGCGCTGCGCCGGGCGGCGGCAACGGCTCAGTATCATGACGCTGGCGCGGCGACGGTCTGCACCCTGAGCGCCGGGCGTATCTGCGCAGTAGTGCGCCCCCTGCCTGCGGCAACCTGCCGGGGCTGAATCCGGGCAACGCGCCAGCGCTGCACCGGGCGGCGGCAACGGCTCAGCTTCATGCCGCTGGCGCGGCGACGGTCTGCACCCTGAACGCCGGCGTATCTGCGCAGCAGTGCGCCCCTTGCCTGCGGCAACCTGTCGGGCAACTGGTAGTTGAAGATCAAGGCTCTTTCGTAGGTGATCGGAAATGATTATGCGAGAGGTGTAGCGCGGGAAATCTTGCGAGCGTTTCACATAACGCCTATGATACAAATTCATATCACAGTGGAGGCGCAATTTATGGCGGTCATACAACCAAGACTCACTCAATAAAAAGAAATTTCAGTTTCAGGTTCCGGCTCCGATCCTGAATGAATACAAAGAAAAAAGGAATTGCTGGAGAGCTTCAATCAAAGAGTAGATATCAGCGACGACTTAGTTAAGGCTCTAAAGGATGCTATTAAGCAAATGGATAAACATCTGGCTGAATTAACCTCCCAGTCAGGCGTAACTGACTCACCAGGACAGCACAAGTCAGTGGCATAAAAAAAGGCATCTTGCCTGCTTTCAATTTAATCTACAGATAGTTCTTTTAGATTTTTTTCGGTCGTGTATTCAATATGGTGAATAGCATTACAATACATAATGTTCTCGCTCGATAAATGTACCAATGATCTTGTCATGCATTTCTGTCGATTTTGAGTATCCCAGTGTCTTGCGGTTTAGTCGTTTCAATCTGTTGCGAAGTTTCAGGTTTTCACGCTCAATACGTTGCGTGTAAAGCTTACCCGTAATATGTTTTTCATTCGGTAACACGTCATAAGCACTGAAATTATCTGTGCACCAGAAGGCAACATTAAAACCTGACAGCAACCCCAGTAACTGACGAAGCGTTTTCTTGCTCCGGCGACCAAAAGTATGGGCAATAATACGTTTGAGACGAGGTTCCCATGCGTACCACAGCCAGCGTTGCTTTTTTTATTGCCGACAAATGACCACATTTCATCCACTTCGCAAATGAGCTGAATTTTCAGATTACCCAGAGGAAGAAAGGTTACGTTTGCGGTGAGAGTTTTTTAGTGTACGCACAACGGCATTAATGCTGATATTCAATGCCGAGCGGTGTCGCGGATACCGGCATTATTCATGGCAAGATCAATAATTTGAGTCTTCATACCCTGTTGGCAGGCACGGTACTCATATTCAAGTTGAAAGCTCCGGCAGCACGCCTGACAGCGATAACGTTGATGTCCGGAACTCCCCTGTCCGTGTTTTTTTACCGGGGCTGTTTGCTTACAAAACGGACATTTTACATCAACCTTAGCCATCAGAATCCCTTTGATAAAAACGATGAGTTTATCTGATGATCTCCGGATTGAATACACGACCTAAAATTGTGCGCCTGCTGCTATGCGGTGATCAGGAACATTACGGCCATCGAGAATACTCATCATTTTTTCCAGGTCATTAAGCTTATTCCGGCCCTCATCCGTCACGTAGTAACAGTTTTTGCTGGATGCGGAACCGACCATACAATTCACAATGATTTTTTTACCGATTTTGCATGGGCAATTTGTTTTATAATCCCAGGATAATTTTTGAATACATCCGTCACGCCTTGCTCAAAAATCTGCCCTTTGTCCTGATGTAATGCACGGAATGAGGCATGAATGTTTTCAAGTGTTGCTTCAGGCATGCTGGGCGTATCGAGCTGCTTTCCCAGTCGCTAATCTGTTGATGGCTCATCAGGGTTTTCATGCCAGTTTCATTCATCAGTCGTGTCCAGATCCCCGAATCAAGGTTACGCTTCATGCGCTTAATTGCGGCATCATCGCTTGAAGCCCCCAGACCGTTACGGACAATTTCGTGAAACCCATACATTTTCTCGTCTGTTACTTCTTTCATTAATTTCTGCGCTTCGCGAATCTTTGCCAGACCATCCGCAAAAGTAGTCATTGCATAGGCTGCGCGAGCAAGAATATTTTCAATTGAAATGGAAGGAACAACTTCACTGGTTGAGGCAAATTCGCAGATCACTTCTGGATTGATGGCGGTAGTCATAATGTCACTCCATCCCGGATTACGGCGGGTGTCCGTGTGGGCCTAATGCCCTGTTTCTGATAATAATTATAGCCTATCCTACCGCCATTGAACACAATAAATTCACAAAATGTAAATTTAATTACTGTTGATATTTCCGTCCCGACTGCGCAGCGCGTCATGCTCCGCATTCATTTTTAGCGCTTCGCTGTGCGCCCATAACAACGCGTTACGTTGCATATTATCGCCCGTAACCGCCCATAATGTCGGTATGGCGGCGACGTCCGGCAATATACCATCATATTCAGCATTCCATCGGTGTGCTTCTTCGTACATGGTTTCACGTTTATACATGCTATACCGCCCTTTTCAGGCGTCTCCATTGGGTGAACAGATAAAGCCGGCATCGCCGGGCAGGTTAGTCAGAATGGCAACCCGTCGCGGGTCAGACTGGACTTTGCAAGCGCCATAGACAGGCGCTGACATAACGCCTGCGGGGTCAGTCTTGAAGATTGTTCCAGTTCATCTGAGATTGCCTGGCGGCTATAGCGTGAGGTCACTACACGGGACAGGAGCTTTTCGCTTATATGATCGAACCACCGCGCAGAATCATAATTATCTCCGCGCCGTTCTTCAGACGCCTGTTGAGCTAATACTTTCATTTGCTCAAGGGCCATGTTTCTGCTCGCGTCTGAAACAATGCAGGTTTCCCATTGTAATCCGACTTTTTTATAGCAGTGGCTGGCGCTCATAACGCGCTTGCCGTAACGGTCGAGGATTTCCAGATACTGAAAATTGAATGACTGTGGGCCACCGTCCTCACCGTCAAAAAGTTCGCATGAATAATCGATGTCAGGATTCCGATATACCCAGGCATTATTTTTATACAGGTGATCGGCAAGCAGAACGGCAGACGTAATATCGGCAATGCCGGTGATATTTAACTGACCATCCATGTAAACATATTCATCAATACCGCAACCTAGTTCGTTATAGGCCATACGGCCATAAGCAACAATTTTCAAAAGATTGCAGGCGATATCTTCCCGAACAGAAACGCCAGGTTCATAAAGTGAAGCAATAAAGTTTACGGTAGATGCGTTCATATCTGAGTTCCTCCCGGATTACGGCGGGTGTCCGTGTGGGCTGTAACGCCCTGTTTATGATACTAATTATAGCTAAATCGCCCGGATTCATCCAGCTTTATTTACATATTGTGAATTTATTTTGCCCCGTTCCCGCGCCGCTGCCGAACCGTCCAGGAAAAAATCGGGGTTCCCTTCAGGGTTCCGATTTTTATCCTTGACGGCCCTCCCGGTAATACCCTGCCAGATGGGGGAGGGTTCCCGCAGGGAGCCATCCCCCATGTAAGACCGCCGTTGACCTTCACACACACTCCCAGACACTCACCGGCGCTCATGGCCGCACATCTGCCCTGAAGTTCGCCCACGGCGAACGGTGAAAGCGCGGGGGCCATCAGGCTACCTGAAGCGATGCCGTTGACCCTGGGTGACGGATGGACGCCCGAACGGGGCGAGACGCGCAGCGGCTCGATGCGCAGCACGACAGCCGGGTTTTCCGGCAGCGCCGGAAAACACCCCAAGCATAAAATGCTAGATTTGATTATCGAGGAAACCAGGAATAGAGGTTGTGGAAGTGGCTTTCTTTGCCTGAGTGAGAAGTGTATCCCAGTCTTCAGGCGGCTCTCCTGCCTTTAGCATCCCTGAAAACACCTTGTAGGCGTCCGTTTTAGAGCCGTAAGCGCGTAGGGTATCGAAATCGTTAACCCAACCGATAATGATAGTTTTGTACTCATCGCTGCAACGATAGAACAAACGGAACTGCGAAAGAAACTTGGCGCGGAACCAGTGTTTATATTCATCGCCTAACGTATCTCCCTGACGGTATTGCGGATTGAAGGGATCGGTTGCTATCCGTTCCTCAATCACGCGCTCAATCGCCTTCAGGAGCTTGGTTTCCTTCTTGCCTTTGTATTCATTTGGCTTTGAAGCTTTTAAAGCCACTACCTTCTCAGTCAATTCTGCAATCTGCTTCAGAAAGCATGAATGAAAGAAGATTTTCCACCCGTTTAACTCTACGTATTCCATGTTCCACCGCCCGTGTTAGTTGTTAATCATCGGTAAGCGGCGCGTCTAAATCGACCTCAACTCCAGCAGTCAGTGCTTTCATGCTATCCCAAAACATTACCGGTACTGGGTGAATGTTCTGCGGGTTTTTCTTCATGTCATTTTCGAGAAAAGTCAGAAACTGCGATACAACCGGGTCGTCCTGTTCTTCTTCCTGTCGGGACATGATGACTTTACCGCCAGCCATCAAGGTGTACTTAATGTACTCCCCAGGCTTGAGGTGCAAGGCATCGCGTATTGCTGCCGGGATCGTTGTCTGGCTGCGTTCGGTGAGTCGAGACTCAGCACGCAGTGACACATCCGCACTGTTTAAATATTGAGTAGCCATTGATTGAACCCTCTTAATTCCCACTTCCTCCATCACAAGGGTGCGGGAGCCTAACCCCGCCGGGAATAGTTCATTGTCTTCACCCAGACTCAATAACGAGAGCTATCGGTTTGCTAAGCCGCTGGGTTTACTCCTACATGTTAAGTCGCATTAGCTGCGGTTGCTCGGATGAGCACGGCTAGTATAATGCATTTGCATTACACAATGCAAGTGCATTACGCAATGCAGGTGCATTGTTTATTCATTGTGTACCGCCACGGCATAGGCGCGTCAGAAAGAAGTATCTATGGGGTAACTAATGCGGATTGTTGCTGGAGGCTCTGGTGAGAAGCGCCAGCACCAGGCTGGCTTTACTCTTTATCTTCGATAATGGAACTACGCTCAGCCAAAAAATCAGGATCGGCATTTTCAACAGCAGTCGTCAGGCTACTCCAATTTGGACGCACCGGTTTAAGGATAATGGTATCGCCTTCCCTGATGATCTCTAACTCTTTAACCCCTTCAAAATCCATATCCCGCGGGATTCGAATTGCGCGATTACCGCCGTTCACAAACACTGAAACTGTACGCATATCTAGCTCCTTATTCCTGATGATTTTTGTTATTCCTTCATAATAACACCGAACTATTAAGTGTTTAACATCGGTGCTCACGCGGCAGGTATCCTTGCTGCATGAAGCCGTCAGTCCGAAGGATGATTTTGCGCATGCGCAAAATCACGCAAAGCGCAGGCTGTACCCGTCAGGGGCATGCCATACCGCAGACCGGGTGAAACCCGGTCTTCATCGCCCTGTGCGAAGAAAAACCCCGCAGCGCGGGTTATCATCAGACTTCAGTCGAGCCTATCCACTGTGCATTCAGGTACGCATCAGCGCCGTCATTCACGCCCTCCGGCTGTACTGACGTGAGCGCCTCATGAGTCCATCCCTGCTCAGGCGCGGCTTGCATATGCAACTTCGAGCCATCGAGCGAGCGTATCACGAGAGGAAAGCGTTTTAACGGGGTCAGGATGTCGGCTTCACCTTCTTTGATATCTGTAATATAGGTCAGCATGTGAAGTTTTCCGGTTCATCGTTTTTAAGGGCGCAAATGTAGCCGTAAGCGGATTGTTCATTTTCACCATACTTATGACTTTCATTGTGCGCGAGGTCGTATAAAACAGAATCCGCTTCCTCATCCGTTAAGGTGTAGTCGTGACGTTCTGCAATGTCGCGTACTTCACTACGCGTCCAGACGATAACTGAAATCACAGTGTCAGGGTAAACCTGTTGCAGGTATGCCAGAACTTCTTCAGGTGTGCCAACCATTGTTGTTGCTCCTTCCCGGATTACGGCGGGTGTCCGTGTGGGTGTAATACCCGGTAATAATGATCTTTGTTGCGTAGTGCCGGGCATCAGCCCGGCAGATGAAATTTATTTCCTGACGGCGCTTTTCAGCAGGGGGCGGTTATAGGTGACGGAATAAACGCTTTCAGTTTCGTTCTGGCGCATCGGCTCTACACGGGTGACGTTGTGGCACATATTGTTTGCCTGCATGATTTTTTCGACCTGCACAAACAAGCTGGCGGTTTCGTCATAGGGAAAGTTGAGCGTTCCTTTGTGACCAGACAGCTTAGGGATACCGGAGAAATAAAGGGCTTTGACGCCATTTTTGGAAAAAACGGATACTGCTACACTGTTACGGGCTTCGATCATGACAGCTACTCCATCCCGGATTACGGCGGGTGTCCGTGTGGGCATAACGCCCTGTTTCTGATAATAATTATAAGCGAAGACGTAAAAAAACGCCAGAAAACATTCACAATATGTAAATATAAATTCTAGCGTTTTGCCTGCCTGTCAATCAGTCGGTGCTTTCAATCCAGGCTAACCGGCGACGTTCTGCGTCCTCCAGTTGCGCCATATCAATTCGCCCCAGCACATAGTCAGGAATGTCATCCTGCGTCAGGTTTCCCCGGTCATCCACGTCATAGGATTGTCTGTATTTTCGGTCATAGACCGTGCGCCCCTCGGAGTGCCAGAATTCCTCTCCCTTTGTGGTAGTCAGCCTGTTTTCCTCGCGCTGGTTCCAGATCGCGGCCATAAAAAAGCCTGCGGTGATGGTCTGGCAATGAGGGCAGGCAAAATAGAAGTGTCGCTTCAGTTCATGACGCGTTGCGTATGCGCTTTTGCAGTTCTGGCATTCAGACAGCAAAAGGCATCCTGACGGCTTCAGTGAGGCGACATAACCAACAGCCTGCATTGCATAAAGAAACCCGGTAATGGTTTCATCAACCACTTGCTTATCGGCATCAGTCAGCCGTTGCCGTGCCTGTTCAAGAACAGATTCGGGAAATACCAGGGGGTAAAATTTATCAAACATTATCAGCCTCGTTATGGTCAGGGAGGGCGATCAGCCGCTCTCCGGTGTTGTACTGGTCAACAAGTGCCTGCATCGAGTCGCGGGTGTAGCCGTAAGCGCTGAGCGAATGGTCACTGGCGGTGATCGCCATCGTTCCGTTTTCAATCTGCACGAATGCTCTGATTGTGCCGAAGATGGCTTTTTTACCTGGTGGAAGCGTTTCAATCCTTCCGGGTTCAGTGAGGTCTGAACGTGGTCTGGTGTTGGCTTTACCGGCGCGGTGCTGGCCTTTTACCGTGTGCTTGCTGGCAGGTAAAAACTGACCGCCTTTATATTGCTGCCCGTTAATCCCGGTCTGACCGCCTTTCCTTGCTTTACCTTTCATTCGATAGCCCTGTTCGATTGTCATCGTGGCTGATTTGCCGTTAACCCAGCAGATGAAAAAGATTGTCCATAGGAGCCGCCGCAGCTACAGGCCAGCGTTCCTCATTAATGAACACGCTGAAGTAGTCAGGGGCATCGTTGTAAATCGCGGTTTCTTCTTCGGTCTTTGCGACAGCCAGATAAAAGCGATTATCGTTATCAGTCATCTTTCCGTGCTGGCAAACGTAGTAATAAAGATCGTCGATTTGATCATTGGTCAGCGGGGTAGCCGCAGAATTAGTACAGGCAACAGACTGAATTGAAATATTCATACTAAGCGCACTCCATCCCGAATAACGGCGGGTGTCCGTGGTGAAAATAGGGCGCAATGCCCCATTCAGCATTAGCGGTTGATAAAAACCATCACTTTCTCAACGATCTGCCGATGTGTCAGCGTATCCACATCACGCAGCGTAAAATAACGAAACTTCCCTTCTCCAGTGTGAATCTGGGCAAACATATCGGTGATATTGTCAGTGAAGCGTTCGCTGAGCATAAACGTAGTATTCTCATTGGATGAAACCCAGCGCAGGGGCGGCAGGACTTCGAGCATTTCTGTATAGCGGTTCAACGATATTTCAGTGACCGGCTTTACCGCCGCCTGATGCACTTCAAATGCCACTTCTTCCCAGGTCAGGATCTTGATGTTCGGAAATTCATTCTGATACTCGGTCAAAGTCTGTTTGCTGTATAAGCCAAAATAGTGATCGCTGGTTGGCGGTGTGGTGCTTTCAGGCTTTATGCAGACAATTTCCTGCGGCGTAAGACGACCGGGAATGTAAAAATACATATTGGTCATGCGAGGCAGATGCTGGATCGAGGTATTCATATTTATAATTCCATCCCGGATTACGGCGGGTGTCCGTGTGGGCGGTAACGCCCTGTTTCTGATACTAATTATAGCTAAATCGCCCGGATTCATCCAGTTTTATTTACATATTGTGAATTTTATTTAGCCTCGTTCCCGCGCCGCTGCCGAACCGTCCAGGAAAAAATCGGGGGTTCCCTTCAGGGTTCCGATTTTTATCCTTGACGGCCCTCCCGGTAATACCCTGCCGGATGGGGGAGGGTTCCCGCAGGGAGCCATCCCCCATGTAAGACCGCCGTTGACCTTCACACACACTCCCAGACAATCACCGGCGCTAATGGCCGCACATCTGCCCTGAAGTTCGCCCACGGCGAACGGTGAAAGCGCGGGGGCCATCAGGCCTCCTGAAGCGATGCCTTTGACTCTGGGTGACGGATGGACGCCCGAACGGGGCGAGACGCGCAGCGGCTCGATGCGAAGCACGACAGCCGGGTTTTTCGGCAGCGCCGGAAAACGCCCAATATAGGAAGACCTTTATCTAAGAGAATTTGAATCATATACGGAATAAGTTGTATGTCTGACTATACTTCGATGAACCAAACTCTACCAAGACGCCAATTAGTGGAATATGTTATGAGAGCTACCGCTGCTTTTTGCATATCTTTGCTGACTTTTAATGTATTTGCCGATCCACTTCCATTGCAGGATTTGGACGCAGCACTTCAGAAGCTTTTAGACGACGACCAGCGAGCCTTTTACGGGATACCCGAAAACATCCAAGTCCCAAAGCCTAACCCAAAACGCAAATCTCTCACTGCTCAAGTTAGTCATTCTCTAAATAAATCAAACTATTTATTCCCACATACTTTAAACAGTCAAGGTGAAATGGAATCTTTAAAAACTACAGCGCAATATTTAAAGCCATTCTCTTTTGGGACTACTCCCATTGGACCTCCTTGGAATTTTGTTAAGAACATCACTCTGATACCGCTTAAAATTAATTATGCCTCTGTAGGTGACTCAGCCATCCCGGATTCAATTTTTAGGGCAAAAGTACAGGGTTATAATTGCACTGAGCAAACCCAAACAATAACCGGTAAGATTACAAATACCTATAAAGCATCACGTAGCTCCGTTTTGAATTCAAATATTAAATCTGATTCAAAATTTGCTCTTGGTTTCCCTATTGGTAACACAGGAGCAACGGTAGGGTTTGAGAAGGCATTTAGTGTAGGCATTGGTGAAAACATAACGACTAACGAAGAACATACCCAATCGGATGAAGATGAAATAAATCAGCAGGTTCCCGCACACGTCAAACGCATTTACTACTTAGAGCGCATCGTCAAAACTGGTTACTATTACTTCGATGGTACTGTTCTTGCTGACGGAGATGTATCACCCAATCCTAGCCCTGAAAGTTCAGATCCATTTTGGGGTTTATTAAGCCAAACTCTAAGAAAACCTGAGTATAAAGACCCACAAAGACGGACTTTTCATGTTTCAGGTTATACATGGAATGCCAGTGGATTTGATAAAAATTACTACTGGATTGATGAGCCACTCACTGCTAACCAATGCAGCGATCTTGTTAAATCAATAGGGAAACCTTTTGCTGCTGTGCCTATCGTAGATAATGATTCCCAAGAGGTTGTATCACCTTTATTTAATGGAATGTTGGTCGAAACAGGCAATGTCACAGGAACAATCCTTGTTAGAGCAAAATCTAATTCGACCTTATCCTGCGATGTTTCATTCTCAACACTCAGCGAGCAAGCAAATGTCAAAGCGCCACCGGGCGAATGGTCGAATTGGGTTCCTTTAATTGCTCATAAATCTCGCGTTTCATATTCTGTTAATTATTCTATCAATGACAATGCACAATGTTCTACGTCGGTAGAACCGCAAATTAAATACATGAGAAGTATGACCATTCAAAACCCCAGCCCTACCTGACTATATGCGAGGCATAAGATATGGCAGACTCTGACCCGAATGTTTTAGGTTTAACCTGTGAGCAATGCGATGAAATGTTCCAGGAATGTATCAACGAAGTACCCGCCGATTCACCGTCAGGCTATGCAATATGTCAGCTTTTATGGGATGACTGCAAAAAAAACTGTCAGGGCGTATCATCACTCACGCCCGAAGATGTTGACAGAATAGTTCGCTCAAAAGCTGAGCTTCCCTAAGAACTAAGTTCTTTTGCATGAGGCCGTCTGTCCGAAGGATGATTTTGCGCATGCGCAAAATCACGCAAAGCGCAGGCCGTACCCGTCTGGGGCATGCCATAAAGCAGACCGGGTGAAGCCCGGTCTTCATCAGCCAGGCAATAAAAAACCCCGAATTTATCGGGGTTAGCATCGAGGCTTCAACGTTGGGTTAGATACCGGCCAGCCTGTAGGCTTCTTCCTCACTCCCTGCTAAACCAAACCAGACAACACGCGCACCGGGAAAATCCATTCTGATGCAAGAATTTATCGTTTCGTCAGAGCGAGCGGCACGTTCAGAGTAGACCGTCATACAGGGCTTACATTGTGTCGAGGCTATGCCGTTTATGTTCTGGCCGGGCATGTTGAACATGACAAATGTTTTGGTCTTTGGTGTGGATCGGGCTTCAGTCATGAGGCTAACAGCCAGGTCGAAACAAGTTTTCGACACGTCATAGAGCGAGCTATCTTTCTTCATGACGTATTCCATTTTCGTACCCGCTTTTGCGCGCTTAATGGCGTTTTCCCGGCTCTGTTCGTTCGTCCAGCGGTTGTTCTGTCTTGCGGTAGGTAATGCAACAGCACCGACCGCGTAACACTCCGGCAGGTATCCGTCATTAATGAGGGCTTCAATAAACTCCCTGTAGGTGACAATTGTATCTTTAAAGCGGATTTTCTTTTTCAGGTGGTTTTCGGCTTTTTTGGCTATTGCGCTATTAATTGGCATTATTTTTTCCTTCCCGTGTTCGGCGGGTGTCCGTTAAAGTATTTTTAGAATCGGGGGCTGAATGCCCCCGTATATTTCACTTTTGCATAAACGCCATGCAGCGCTCGATGATTTCACCGTGCGTCAGGGTGCAAAGGTCGCGGAGACGGAAATACCGAAACTCATTCGGTGCAACGTGTACACGCGCAAAAATATCCGTCACGTTGCCGCTATACCTTTCCATCAGCATGAATGACACTGTTACGCCCAAGTAGCAACAGTTCATCGGCGGGAGCACTTCGAGCACTTCTTCATATTTTTCTTCGGTGATTTCACTCACCGGCTGTCTTGCCGCGTCGTTCGCTTGTTGTTCTACTTCTTCCCATGTCAGCAGCAGAATTGACGGATGTTCTGCCTTGTATTCCTCCAGTGTTTTACCGGAATATGCGCCGCGATAAATATCACCGGCTGGGGTGGTATCGTCATAGACGCTGCCAGTCGGAATGATCGCCACGTCCTGTGGATGGCAGTTGCCGGGAATATAGAAATAGAGTTTAGGGCGGGTAACAGTTGCAGTAGTGTTTGGAGTCGTCATTTTGATATTCCATCCCGGATTACGGCGGGTGTCCGTTTTGGCTTAATGCCTTGTTTCTGATACTAATTATAGATAATACAGTCAGTTTTTGCCAATAAATATTTACATTATGTGAATTTAATTTGTGTTTATCCAAATCATACCGTTATAAAAAAGCCCGTTCTAAACGGGCTTTGAGATCTATTTCAACATCATTACAAAATCTTCTGGCGAAAGCGTTTTTTTGGCGTACTCAAAGAGGATGTTTCGCTTTTGCTTCATCACCTCGATTTGCTCCAGAGCATAAATCTTCGATGTCTCCGGCAGGTCTTGTAAATCGCTATGAATGCACTTGCTATAACAATCGAGCGTTAAAAGCATGCCGAGTACATCTGGCGAAACGTCATGCAGGTAGCGGTCGATAGGGGTGATCATCGAGATTCTTTCAATGTGCATAGGGAAAAAGTAACCCTGGCCGTTCTCTAACTCACGGATAGCAAAACCTTTGTGGCGGTAGTTAAAAACATACTTTGCCGTATAGTCCTGAATCAATTCCGGGATATAGGGGGCAAATGAGCCGAACAGATTGATAGTCGCCTGAGTCAGTTCGTCACGGCTGTTAAGCATAATAGTATTCATAATTTTCATCCTCCCGGATTACGGCGGGTGTCCGTGTGGGCTGTAACGCCCTGTTTCTGATACTAATTATAGCTAAATCGCCCGGATTCATCCAGCTTTATTTACATATTGTGAATTTATTTTTGCCCCGTTCCCGCGCCGCTGCCGAACCGTCCAGGAAAAAATCGGGGGTTCCCTTCAGGGTTCCGATTTTTATCCTTGACGGCCCTCCCGGTAATACCCTGCCAGATGGGGGAGGGTTCCCGCAGGGAGCCATCCCCCATGTAAGACCGCCGTTGACCTTCACACACACTCCCAGACACTCACCGGCGCTCATGGCCGCACATCTGCCCTGAAGTTCGCCCACGGCGAACGGTGAAAGCGCGGGGGCCATCAGGCTACCTGAAGCGATGCCGTTGACCCTGGGTGACGGATGGACGCCCGAACGGGGCGAGACGCGCAGCGGCTCGATGCGCAGCACGACAGCCGGGTTTTCCGGCAGCGCCGGAAAACACCGCCTGAGCATTCGTCTTTCAGAGAAGCTCTTTCAGTTCTCGTTGGATCAGTTTCTTAGCCTGCTGCCTGGCTTTATGTTTACTGGTGCGCATTACAGCGTCATAGGCATTACTTTTTCTGTACCCACGGCTTCGGCATAAAGAACAGGTACAGCCTTCCCGACTGAAGAACAGCCCGAACGGTTTCATAGTTGCTCCTTTACGTTATGGAAGTTGGTTTTGTTAATTCAGCGGCCACTTTCGGCCAGCGCTTCGAACAAACGTCTGACTTTCAGACGGTCATCAAACTTATTCAGCCAATACGCGAGCGTATAGCGTGTCCTCCTGAACTCCATGCGCAGCGTGTCACCCGTGCTCACCTCGGCGGCAATACCCAGAATAGAGAGTTGGACGAAAGCCATGTCAGCGGCAAAGGGGTCATTGTCAGTACAGGATACGAACAGTTCAGCGGAGGTGTTAAAGCCTGCATCAGCCAATCCATTTGCTATTTTGATGATCAACCCTCCTGAGCCTACAGCCGGTTCCTGGACGATGATGAAGCCATGCTTTTTGATTTCGCAGGCATAGTCATGTTTCATCAATTCAAACTTCAGGCTTGCAAGTGATCCTGGCGTGAAATACTGGCCCATCGCGGTATTTCCCAGTTCCAGAGCCATTACGCATTCACCCAGAAAATCACGGGGTTTTTCCTGTAGTACCTGCGGTAAAAGTCGGATCAACGTCTCCAGCATTTCCGCTTCTTTCATTGAGTAGTCGCCCTTCAGCTTGCGCGAATTCTCGTAACACTCAGGACTCAGGGCGAAACCTGGATCGATACGGTCAGCAGCGATTCGGCATAAGACCGTGAGCACATCGCGGGGTGAACGGTGTGCTGTTAGTTGTCTGACGACCTGCATAAACTGTGTTTCCGCTGATAGCACAAAGCCTCCTTTGTCAGGTTTTAGTAGAAGGGCGGTCGGATTCCGACCGCCATCCTTTTTGCGCATGCGCAAATCAACCTGTTCAGGTTTTTCAAAAATGAACGTTCTGGTTTGCCGTCAGCGTTGTTTCAACGGTTTCACGGGCGCGGGAAAGGATTTCATCGTGGGTTAGCGAATCTACGTCTCTGAATGTGGCGTAAATAGGCTGATCGTTCATGACCAATGCTGCAAAGCAGGTAACGATATCGGCAGCATTAAACTCACGACATTTAAACGAGCAGCCCAGGTTCGATTGGCACTCATCCATAATTTTCGAACGGCGGAACAGGTCAAATGTGCTTTTGCTGATCACCTCAACGGGCATACGGGCCGCAGCGCGAATCGCCGTTATGCAGTCATCCATATGCAACATAACGATCTGCGTATTTTGAATCTGAAGTTGTTCCAGCGTTTCCCCTGAATTCATTCCCCGATTTTGATTGCCGTCCACCTGTACTGGCTCTAATACGGAATATGAGCCTGGAATATAGAAATAGTGCATTTTCGTTCCTTTCCCGCTGGCGGGTGTCCTGTTCGCAATAATGAGTTACTAAGCCCGGTCAATTCGTCCGAAACCTGCGCTCTCGCAGATATAGCGCCATGCCATGTAAGTGATTTGTTCTTTACCTTCTTTCCAGCAAGCCACAACGGATTCTGCGTTACCTGTCATGACGGCTAACTGGCCCCATTTGATGCTTGCCCGGTTTAATACCTCCGTGATTTCATCGACGGTCGGCGGTGTCCAGTTAGCGAAATTGCGCAGAGTTTCCGGGCGTATCTGGACTTCCGGCTTATTGCTGTAACGTTGGTTCGGCTGTGACATAGTGATGCCTCCAGTTGCCCGGCCACCGTCAGGTGGCCGGTTCGTTTTAAATATGGCCGCGTTCTGCCATCGAAATGACGTCATTTCCAGCGACGATAAAATGATCCAGTGTTCTGATTTCAAATAGCTCCAGCGCGGTTTTAAGCCGTGCTGTGATGTTGATATCTGCGCGGCTTGGTTCTGGTGAGCCGGATGGGTGGTTATGCGCAAAAATTACCGCCTGAGCATTCAGCTTTAACGCTAACCTGGCGACTTCGCGGGGGCTGATTTGAACGGAGTTGATCGAGCCTGAATGGATGATTTCAAATGAAATTAACTGATTCAGATTGTCCAGATACAGCGCCCCAAAAAATTCTCTTTCCTGGTTCTGGAGGTGCAGGCGCAAATATTGTGTAACAGCATCGGGGCTGGTGAATGAATATGACGTTTGCTTAAGCCGGGACTCAAGGATGGTCATCGCCAGATTAATAATTGAGTCTTCATGATTCATTGCTGTTTACCTCTCCCGGATTACGGCGGGTGTCCGTTCGGCTTAATGCCTTTTGTGTACCGTCACTATAATACAAATTTGTATCATGACAAAGAAAAATTCACATAATGTGAATAAAAATAGCCCTGTAAAGGGCTATGAAAAATATCACGTTGCTGGCGTATTTTTAGACTGTTCGGCATACCAGGCTATGCGAAATTGCAGTGGCCGATACGCCAGGAAGCGGGGCGGTAACATGCGGTGATAGTAAGATAGTGAGTAATCAATTTTGTTGGCGTAAGAGCTAACCAATGCGCAAAAGGCATTGCTGGCCGTCTTATCCGATCCGTCGATAAGCGCACTGAGAATAATGTCCAGGCTCTCGCAAGCTTTTAGCAGAATGCTACGCGCGGGGATATCCGCTTTCACATTGAAATCAAAAACTGGCAAATCATGCTGTTGGATGATTGCGGCAAATTTCTCGCGAATTGCGACAACTTCAGGATCGGTGCAAACATAGGATAGAGTGGTCATCGTGTTTTCTCTCCCGGATTACGGCGGGTGTCCGTGTTGGCGGTAACGCCCTGTTTCTGATACTAATTATAGCTAAATCGCCCGGATTCATCCAGTTTTATTTACATATTGTGAATTTTATTTAGCCTCGTTCCCGCGCCGCTGCCGAACCGTCCAGGAAAAAATCGGGGGTTCCCTTCAGGGTTCCGATTTTTATCCTTGACGGCCCTCCCGGTAATACCCTGCCGGATGGGGGAGGGTTCCCGCAGGGAGCCATCCCCCATGTAAGACAGTCTTTAGCATTGCAGGCTCAGGCCAAAAGACAGCGAATGTGGTGGCGGGTTTTGTGGCCGCAGGTGTATATAGTGCTTATCCACAGAATCGGGGGATAAGTTCGGGAAAACTATCTGTTAACTTTGCACAAGACGATGCGGGTGACAAAAACAAAAAAACCCGCATTAGCGGGTTAAATTGGATGCAGCGGTATCGCAACGCTGCGGCACTACGGAATTTGACTACATTAACTGGCACGACGGGTTTACCGCGATACTGGCAGGATGCCAAACCTCATCAAATCCACAATATAAATCCTACTGGAACGGCGTCCAAAGTCAACGTTTATCAGCGTCTGTTATGTCCGTTGCATTTGAGCGAGGATGGAAGCCCGTAAGGGGCGAGACGCTTCGCGACTCGATGCGCAGCACGACTGCCGTTTTACTGGCGCAGACAGTAAACGCTCCCGACTTCACTGGTTTCATCCGTTGTGGTGCGTACTTACTTTGAACACCGTATATCGCCTGCCTCATTCCGCAACATTACGTTGTCTGCTCCGCCATTATTTGATTTTACCAATACTTTATAATTAGCATGGCTATGCTCATCCTGACAATTCCACACATCAACCCGCATCGAACTGGCGGTTTGCTCGTCACTTTTACCCGATACCAAATGATCAAAAGCAAGAATAATGACCGAAAAAATGCAGGCAAGGATGAGGGTATTCCTTAACGAAGTTGACATAAATACTCCCTTTTTTATTACCCTAATAGATTACGCACGGCGACAGCTATTGAGGAAGCCCAGCATATCTGTGCCATTTTTTGAGACATAGAATTTCACCATCCGGTCATTAAATTCCTGCGCCTTTGCTGCCGGAATGCTGATAGGGTCAAATCCATGTTTCATCAGCCAGCCGTTCATCATGTGTCGGCTTGTACGCTTGTTGCCATCAAAGAAAAACTGCTGCAACGCGCCAAACAAAAACATCACCAGTGCGCCCTCATATGGAGGCAGCGTTTTGATGTGGCGTACTCCTTCAGCGAATACCTGATTAAGCACAGGAGCGCCTGGTATTGTCGGTAGTGGATTATGCTCGCCCTGTTCACCTAACGCGACATACGGTGTATATCCTGTTTCCTCCCCCTCCCCACGGAATACGCCCCACTCAAGCGCTTCATTTCGCGCAACAATGCTGTGCAACAAAGTGATCGTCCACTTGTCCAGGTCGAATTTCCCTGTTTTGACCAGCTCAATTAATTTTTTACCGCTATCAGCCAGATTAGTAACCTGTTCAGCATCAGACAGTTTATGACCGCCAACAGTGACGCCATCGAGCAAGGTCTGCACTTCAACATAGGTGAAAGGGTTGTTTTCCAGCTTAGCGGCATCCCAGACAAAAGAAGGAAGCTGCTGCTTGTAGATACTGAGAGCACGACGCGTATCGCCAGGCATGACAGATGGCAGTATGCTGGCTTCCCAGGTAAAGCCTAAAAGGTCTTCAGTCAACGTTTTCATTTTATCCAGCCTCTTTACCGTGATGCCTCACAGACATTTTCAAGCAAGCTTGCCAATCCAGAACTGATCGTCCAGGAACATACGTCCCTGACGGCTGTTTGCATATTCCCCTTCCCGTAGCGCAGTGAGGTCAGCGTAGTGCCATTTCTTTTCAGATTGCACAACAACGCGTTTATCCGGGAAAACACGGCAGGATTGCTGAATCACCTCGTAGGAACCGTCATTCAACTCCAGAACCCGAAAGATAAACTGCTTCGTGTTTTTGGGCACGATATCTTCAAATAGTGTTTTCATACGCTTACATCCGTTAATGGTTTTAAGCAGGGATTTTAAAACGATAATCATGGCGAGTCTCCTTTTTCGGCCAGCATTACTGCTGGCCGCTTTCATCAGAATTTGTAGGTGGTTGAACGGATGGCTTTAACCAGGTGCTCAGCGGCTGCTCGCTGGCCCTTCGTTGTGGCGATAATTTTCCCTGTCTCGCGGCTAACACAGCTATCAACCCAGTTCTCGTACACGAAATAAGTCTCCCGCGCAGCCATGTTCTTTTTATCGCCCATCGTTTCCAGTCGTTCGACTAACTCACTAACTGTCATTTCCTCAAGTAGCTGCTTAACAGCGAAACCAAAGGCATGTTCCATTACTGATGTAAATGTCAGCCACTCCTGGCTGTATTCGCCGTAAGTAAACCCGCAGGTATCATTGAGGCCGGTGAACTTCACCCACGCATCCCAGATTAACTGCATTTCCTGCTCTGTACGCCTGATTGGTGCGCCCTCAACCACATAGCTACTAAACCGCTCTGTGGCATCATGCAGAGATTTAAACGATACCCACTTGTTGCCGTTTCGCGTAGAGACAGCATTCCGTTCAAAGTCTACTTTTTCTGCCAGAACCGGGTTATTCAGAATGACGCGTTTAACTGTCTGACCGATGACGTTCGTCTGATCATAGGCAATGTTAATCGCAGCGCTGGGCTTAGAGGCATTACCGTTAATATCAGCAAAAAACTGCTGACGTGTTTCAATCGGCAGGTTTTCCGTAAGCATTACGGTCACGCTGTGATGACGAATGTCCGGCATGATATCGAGCACTTCACGAATGCCAGCCTGACGGTGCTGGCCGTCAAAAAGGCGAATTTGTGCATCCATTGGGATTGTCACGTAGCCCACAAAGGACTCGTTCATGAGATTCAGCGTAAGCTCACCATCACAATTACCAATAAGCGGAGGGATGATGTAATCAGTTCCTGATTTAACCGCGCCAACCACGTAATCTGCAAAGGCTGACGCACGACGACGGTTCAGTTCGCGCTGTGACCGCTCAAGCGTATGCCCTTCATTATCAAGAGATAGAAAACGGCTCAACGCGCCAAACGACACCTGCATGGTGATAATACGCTGCTTACCCTGAAAACCGACAACACACGGATAATCAAAGCCAATGGTTTTTGAAATTGCTGAAGGGGCAGTAACTACTTCGCTCATTTTGTTTGTCCTTCCCGGATTACGGCGGGTGTCCGTATGGGCGTAATGCCCTGTTTCTGTTTCTTATTATACGCGATCTGGCTAATCCAACAAGAAAACATTTACATATTGTGAATTTATTTTTGCGCATGCGCAAATCACTTCAGTAGTTTAGCCATCGAAATACCGCTGCGGCTGGATAGGCATTCACCAGAGTCAAACCGGCCTCCCGGAAAAACGTCATCCATTGTTGGGGGGTCAGGTGGCCGTGCTGCTTTAAGAGGCTGATGACCTGTATACGGGATAAAATAACAGCCCCTCCGTCCGGGCCTCCATTTTCACACTCATCATAAACATCGCTGTATTCGTACATGCTAATCACCTTAAAAACGGAACTTATCTGAAGCAATTTACAAACACCACATCCCCCATCCAGCTATCAAGCTTGCCGTATGCAGGTTGTGAATTCGGGTAACTAATCAGACAGTCGATAATAGCCTGCTCAACACTTTCAGACTCGACATCACAAAGCGCTCCCTGTTGCTCAAAGTAATGCGTAACACGAACGGGATAGCCATTGCGCTTCGGATTTGGGGCCACGACGAAAACACGCTTTTCGCATGAGAGTTCGATCCCATCATGACTGTGATAAAGAGCGAGCAATGGCTGAATCTGCTGAACGTTCCAGACGTCAATTAAGTCAATGCAGTCCCAGTTAAATCCAGGATGTACCTGGATAAACTCGTCAAACGAGCCGATAACTGAATCACTGAAAAACTCTCGAAGTTCATTCATACCACCCTCCATTCATGATAGTTAATTGTATCATGAAAACATGATATTAGTTCGATTTATTTACATAATGTGAATAAAATTAGGTATACTCACGAAAGCACTTTTTACCTGTGAAACAGAAGGAGGAAGGTATGAGGATTCTGCGTAGCCAGGTATTCCGGTCGGCCCTGGAGCAATACCCTGCTCAAAAGGATGATATCGCCGCCATGCTCAGTTTTCTGAGCCGGATCGAGATAAAGACATCCAGTGACTTAACTGCGCTATTTCCCTACGCATCGACTGATGAATGCGGAATTACGCAAATCGGGTTTGCAGGCAGTTTTGCTGGAGGCAATTTAATTTTTACAGGCAGGTTTAATTATCCCGGTCAGTTCGTTATAGCTGACGATATCCTGCCAGCAAAAAGCTAATGAGGATTCATGGATAAAAATAAATTGAATGAAGGTCTGGGCATACTGCTTATCGAGCTACCCTGGCTTGAGGGTATCAAGGATGATAACGACTATCAGGAAGCGTTAGCGGCCCTTTCTGACTTAAGCGGGGATGATACGACTCCGGGCATCCTGCTAAAAGTAATGGCAAATTGCATTGCAGAATATGAAGCATCACGCATACCTGCGCTACTTATTGGCCCTGACGGCATGATGAGTCATGGTGCTGATGCTCTGATGACTCTGATGCGTCACCGCAAGATAAAAGGGCAGGAACTGGCTGAAGCTCTGGAACTAAGCCCCGCGCTTTTGTCATCGCTCCTGACTGGAAAGCGCGCTTTAACGATCCCACACATTTGTAAGCTGGCTGATTTCTTTAGTGTCAGCAAGTCAGTGTTTATCTGAGAACGCGGCAGACGTACAAAATTTATTTTTGTGCGCCTGCCGGGTTGGACAAGCCGCAGGCACGTCAGGATTTTACGGCACAATAACTCCTACCTACCTAATCAAAATCGAGCAAAAAAAGCCCTGTATTTAGGGGGCAGTTTGCGAAACGGAAATTATTGTACGTTTAGTTCATTGTTTAACCAATCAAAGATGATAGGAGTGAGTAATGGCGGTAAGGCTTTATTACAATGCAGCAGACGCGCGTGCGCGTGCCAGCGATGCTTGGCATGATGAATGGATAAGCAAAAGTGGGTTGAAAGCGCGGTTCTGGACTGATAAAGCGATCTCTCAATTCCTCGGACTGCCTAAAAAAGCAGGCCCAATACTGGCCTGGAAGCAAAAGGACGTGGAAAAGGTCGAGAGTACCCATGAGTTTCAACAGTGGCTGGCAAAGCGGCGCGAGTGGCTGATAGCGCACGGAAAATTACTTACTGACGAATAAATACCGTCGCTGTAACGAATTATCGCATATAAGTTATCGCCTTTGCGGTATCGCATTTAGGTAATCCGATTAAAATATAGCACCCTTGAAACACCTATAGCATGGGAGTACACCCTATTGCTACAGGTAAGCCTGTTCAAAAAACTGGCTTACCGTACAATAATTCTCTATATCCAAACTGACCCCAATTAGTGTTATCCGTAACGGTATTTATTTTGATATCACCGGCAAAAATGATCCGCCTTAAAATATGTTAAGCCGTTTAATAAATGCCGTCCCAGGATATTTTCGTTTAATCATGGATTTATTTTCCATGAAAATCAATTTGTGTTTTTCGTGATTTGCGTTAAGTTCAATAAAACCTAACTTAACCCCTTTGCTGTTATAGCAAGCATATCTTCTTTTATTGATCATATATCACAACCAGCCGGGGGTTAAGGCGTCGAGTAGATGCGCTTTTCTCAGCATACGCTGGCGACTCTCGAATAAATCTTTATTTATAATTCCTTTGTTCTTAAGGTAATTATAAAGTTCTTCTGGATAAGATTTGTCAGTGCAAGCTCGTTCGCGAATTTTACACACATGCTTATACCAATCAGTAAAAACCAATGCGTCTTTAACAGAACTAAAGCTGACTGATACTAGTTCTTGGTTGAATGTAATTTCAACCCGTTTGTATTTGGCAATCACTTTCATGATTATCTCCGGTTATGGGCGTATTGCCCCGTTACATATAACCTTATCATCGGTGATATTCAATGACAAGGTAAAATTCACAAAATGTAAATTTATTTTCTTTGCGCATGCGCAAAGCATCCTATGCCGCATGGAGCGAAAAAATGCTAGTCCTGGTGGCTACTGAGCGTGTGCAACTGCTGGTAGTATGCTGGTTATTTCTGGAGAGGTTACGATGACTTACTACGTTAATGATACGCACCGTATGGTGACATTACTCATATGTGGTACGTATGCTGATGCTACTATCTATGCAGCGTGGGCAAATGAGCAACTGGATGCAAATCAGATTCAGGTTGAGGCGAAATGCCATGCCCTCATTAAGAGCGGTGACGAACTGCTGGGCTATTTCGGTTTCTCAATTGATACTCTGGTAGACACGTTGTTTCTGATGCTTCCTGCACGTTCCAGAATTCACTCAAATATGGCTCTAATTAAAACCCTAATACGGGAGCCTGAGTTATCTAAGCGTCAGTGTTGTATACGAGAAAGAAAAAGCCCAACACACTATAGCAGGCTCAGTAATATTTTAAGCCTGCATGCAAAGTGGGTCAGCGATCTGTCCGGCGGTAGAAACCCCATGCGATTACTCAGGGCTATCAGAGGTGATCTTTGATCAGAAACCTAAACCAAAAAGATTGTCGATTTACAACCTGGGAATAATGTTTCCACACAGACAGAACGGGCTTGATAATTATAGTGTGTCACGTATCTTCCACTGCCAGACTTTAATGCTGCTTCCGACAGCTTCTTCTGTACGCAGTTTGTTTCTGACAGGTCGCCAAACAAGTGACGAGCCAGGATCATCGCAACATGAACATCATTGTTATTCAGAAGTTCGAGCACATCTGGCTTTATTTCAGGATGTTTGGATAATTCAACGACCGCCGTGGGAGTGACGTTCGACAGGTGCGCTTTCAGCACATCCTCTGTTACTTCTTTGGCAATAGTATTAATGGAAGAATGCACTTCACTTTCAGTGAACTGAAATACGTCTGATAATGCCATCGTCAGAATATGAACAAATGACTTTGGCGACTTCGGCAGGAGCAAAATCATGTCCTGTGTGAAATCATCAATTATATAATTCTTTCTGGTTACAGTTTTACATTTACGGACTTCCCGGATATTGCTGAGCATGCTAACCTCAATATAATTATCGTACTCAATTCAAAGGGTAATATATATGGCAAAGCTATCCTTTACAGAAAAGAAGAAACTTGAGGAAAGCCTGAAATATGTTCCTTTACCCAAAATGTGCGATACGGAAGATAACCTATGGATAAAGACTTATCTTAAACGTCTGCCTGAACGTTATCGGCAGGAGGTCGCAAACCTTTATAGTATTATTTTCCTAAGAAAGCTGCATGACAGGAACCTTCATGACCTCAAACGTAAAGGGGAGGCCAGAAGGCATGCCAACGCACTGCTGCATAATATCGTGCATCTGTATGAAAAGAGCAACAAAAATGAATATGATTGTTAACACAATCACGTAAAAACAATATTCCCGTTGCATAGGTAAGTAGCGAAACCAACTTTCTCTAGTTCCTTCACTGAATCAGCTATTTCACAGTCTAGTTTGAACATAGCTGTATCAACTTCCAGTGCCGCCTGACGGTCAGCTTCAGTAAATAACTTATTATTATTCAGTGCATTGTCTATCAATGGTTGTATTTCGCGCGTTGTGGCAAGCCCAATTAGCAACGTTGGTATGTTTACGAAATCTAAATTGTTACCTTTGTAAAATATTAAGATCTTAGATGATATATCAGGGTTACTAAATGATTTAAACCGTGTCCGATATTCCGTCCTCGATTCGTGCTCCCGCTTAAAGCGGTATGCTTTTTCCAGCCATTCACGCCACTTCCCGCTGTATTGCCCGATATCTGCGCCACGCTCTGCGGCTGAGTAGCCCCAGAACGCCCATTCTTTATCGGTAAACGGAATTTTACCCAACCCCTCAGTAATTGAGAGGGCAGTTACGATGGCCCACTGTGGAACATCAGTCGTCCTACCCCAACGGGCGATGGTGTTGCTGCCAGGCGGGGTTAGGTTCTTTCGTAGCCCTAGCTTAACCGCACTGTGCGTGAGTAGTGCAATTGCGTCAGCGCGGGTAAGCTCCCTTACCCGCATCATGTAAGAGAGATAGACCGATATTGGATATTCACGATCTTTCAGTAAGAGCGAGTACATTGCCTCACTCCTTGTAAATGACGGTCTTGTAAACGAAATCGCTTTCATTTGCGAGTTTGACCACGCCATCAACGGATACCCAGACGAAACCACTGGTTTCCTTATCAGCCATATCAGCGCCGATCACATCTTGTGAAACATTAACCAGCAGTTCGCATTTCACGCCGTTCACCTCTCCCCAAATTGTGGCTTTGAGCATCCCTTTTGAAGGTTTTTTGGCACGGTTCGGACTTGCTGGTTGAGTGGTTTTCTCTGACTCGTTAGATCCTTTTTTGAGCCATTGCAGGAAGCCCTTAACGTCCTGGTATTCCTCTACACTGAGTGAATCATTATCGGCGGTGACAGATTCAGCCCATTCACCCAGGAGTGACTTTACGTACCTAACTGCATCGTCTTCTGTGGCATGAACTGGCGAAACGCTGAACGTTTTATTCGACGTGATGCCGTGTTCGAAAATGGTTTCCAGCGCCCCCAGGAATCCCTTATCAGTCTGCTTGACCAGCAGGTTAATCCGGCCCGTCTTAAACTGATAGTCCATGTAGGCAATAGCGACATTTTCATCATCTACTGAGTCGTCTGAAGCTGAATCATTTTGCGCATGCGCAAAATCGTTACCGGTCTTCCCTTCTGCAATGACTGGGACTGGAGCCGCAACAGAGCCAGTTTTCTTCGCTCGGCGCACCGTTGCGCGATCCAGCTCCGTCTTTTCCACAAGTTCATTGAACAGTTCAGGCTGGGATTCCTGGATTTTAACGAGTGTCACCAGTGTTTCGATATCTTCCGTTCTGCCCGTGTTGATGATCTCTTTGATTTCAGGGGAAGCATTACGCAGCGATAACAGGCGTGATACCGTAGTATTCCCCCCTTTGAGGCCCAGACCTTCGGCAATTTCCTGTTGTGAAACAGTTACACCGGCCTCTTTAGCCATGTCGATGTAATTACCAATAAAGTTAGCCCGGTCGATGATCGACATGTTATCGCGCTGGATATTGTTTTTACCACGCTGCCAGTAATTGATGTGGGCTGGCTGGTCGGCCAGTTTACGATCAACCAGTACCTTCAGTCGGAAATCCGGTTTGGATTTAATTGCCTGTTTTGCCGCTTCGTGTCGCGTTGCGCCATGCTGAATACGGTAGCCGTGCTCGTCTTTCGGATACACCTGGCAAGGCTCATGCTGTCCTTCTTCCGGGTTCAGAAAATCTCTTACGTAAGACGCCACTAACACTGGGTCAAAGGTGGTACGCGGGTTTTCTGCATCGGTATAGCATTCGTCAGGATGCACAAAGAGCAACTGCCCGGCATTATTCGCGCTGTTCTGCTGTGCAACCTGAGAAATGCTGCTAAGTGAACCTGCTACATTATTTTTCTTAAAGCTCATTATGCCACCTCGTTAAAAATATGATTTAAAACCGCTTTCATTTCTTTTGCCGCCGTTCTGCCATTGCCATCGCGATATTTCCATACTGGCTTGGAGTCGCTAAGTGTTGCGCCGGTAGGCGAACGGTATGGCAACAATGGCGTGATGTTCAGCCCTTCAAAAGAAAGTAACTGGTCATAAAATTCCTTGTCGCGTTTGCGGCGCGAATCATACTTATTTGGAAGAACGATACAGGCTGGCATTTGGTAAATATCATTACCTGCTTCATTGTTCAGGTGAGTGACCAATTGAGAGGTAAT
This sequence comes from Buttiauxella sp. 3AFRM03, assembly GCF_003675305.1. Taxonomy (NCBI): domain Bacteria; kingdom Pseudomonadati; phylum Pseudomonadota; class Gammaproteobacteria; order Enterobacterales; family Enterobacteriaceae; genus Buttiauxella; species Buttiauxella sp. 3AFRM03. Next base: position 94,647 of record NZ_CP033074.1, on the reverse strand, counting down.
GGTCAGCACATCAACTACGCCATTAATTGAAATTTTGTTCAGTTCGCTGGTCACAACGGTTGTGGTTGATGCCAGCAGGGATGCCTGCTGGCGGTTCCCTTCGCTCGGTGGTGAATCGATAACAATCAGATCGAATTGTTCACGCAGCGCGGCCATATGCTTCGCCGGGAACGTATAAATCCCCTCACTAAACGGAATACCATCGACATCTTTCATAAAGTGGTCGGCTGGAAGGAAGAAGATATTTTCGTCCAGTTGGTAAATTGTTTTTTCAATCCCTTCCTCGGTAAACAAATCACTGGCGGTCGCGAATTCTGGTAATTCAGGCGTAGTTGAGCCGGTGAAAACTTCAGTCAGGTGTTTGTCGAAGTCGATACCGAGAACCTTAAGACCAAGCTCTGCGGCGTACCAAATTTGATGGGCTGCGGATGTGGTTTTACCGACGCCACCTTTTGCGTTGCCGTTAGATATAACAGGGCATTTTGCACGGATGGCTTTTAAAACTGAGTCACTGAGGGTTGAAACCTTCAATGCCACTGCGGGTTTGCGCTTCTGCTGCGTCTTTGTCATTCGACAAATCTCCGGTTATGGATTTCTTATCCCCGTCAGCACTTGCTGACATTCAAAATATAACAGATAAGTGTTATAGAATACAACCTGAAATTTTCACAATTTGCGCATGCGCAAAAATGAAAGTTTTAGCAACCTACTGATATTACTAATAGCCTGTTGACGTCTCACACGTTTATGATACATATTTATATCATGTAAATATGTAACAGTAAACCGTTACAGGAGAGAGCCAGTGTTAACAGAGAAACGCCGCCGAGGGCCACCTAAATCAGATACCGCCCCCTGAGTGGGAAAGAGCGAGCCAGACGGCACAGGAATAAAATCAAGGAAACTGGAGGCACTGAAGTCAGGACGTGCTTTGATGTTGATGAGTTGAATGTACTCATGGAAGTTAGAGAACGGTGGAGTTTACCCCAGGCATCGAGCCATGCCGACATTATCAGAGCTATGGCGGTTGTACTGGCGGGACACACACTGGTAACTACTGGTAAACGCATTAAAGCGACCATTTCTGTGACTGACGCGTATGACGATACGCAAGTATGAATTAACAACTGAACAGTCATACCTTCCAGACAGGATAAATTTGATTACCGAGTACGTCCGTATTGCAAGTCAGCGTGTTCGCGAATAGCGTGGAGTATTGCAGGCAGTCTGCTGAGTGTTTTTTATTTTCAGCAGATCAGCCTGCAAATTCGATTTACTTCTGCTGCTGGTTGTAACCAACCGGGCGGCTCCAGTCATCGTCGTATTTGATATTCCCTTCGATATAAAACCACTCAATGCCTGAGTAGGAGATGGCGATATTTTCCATCATGCCCGGAGTGTGGGAACCCGGCATATAAGCATGAGAAGCATTTACGGACATGATTACGATGCTGTTAAGCGTAATTCGGTAAATCTCGTATTCGATGCCCGCCTCGTTGATGTCGTAATAGGGGTTCTGTGCCGGAACCGCCGAAATTTCCAGTGCAGCGGATTAGTCGATTTTTGAAGCATGTTTGGCATGTGCTGACGTGTACGTTTATGGTGCCGTGAGTGAGAATTTATCCGTACCCGCTATGTGAAACGTTGCGATTAGTGATTTTTCGCTCCAAACAGCTATTTCTTTGCTGTCCGGTTGACGACGGTCTTACGTACAGGTCGCCGAACGCCAAAAATTATGCGTCACGGAAATTTCGGCGGTTCCGGCGCACAACCCCTTAATGGAACGAACACGAACGACGGAGAACTAACCGTATTTATGCAACCAGCTGTACAACGTCTGGCAGGCTACGCCTAACTCAAGAGCAATATCTTTCACTTTCTCACCCGTTTTCTTTCGTGCCTGCATTCTGGCAACCGCCGACAGTCTTATGCTTTCACTGACTATCTTTATCGCTGCGTTGTGATTGCAGCCGTCTGGTATGCATTTCCGCAATATATTTCGTGCCGAAGGGCTTTTTGCGACCATTCAGAACATTTGCTTCATGCATGGCCTGAGCCAGCGCCATTGGTTCTACTTCGCCGCTGGCGATTTTCTGGCGTATAAATTCCGAATGCTGTCGCCGTTTAGCAAAGCCCGATATCGGGATTTTCTTCATGATCTGCCACTTTTCACGGTACTCCAAAGCCGTCATATTATGGGCGAGCCGGGCATGAGTACCGACAGACGAAAACAGCTTTCCGCACTCCAGACACTGCACATACTCATGGTTATGATGTGCTTCAGCTTCTTCTTTGCTGGAGAATGGTGTGGTACGTAGCGGCACGGGTTTCTGATTACCAACAAACCCTCTCCAGCAGTCCGATAACAGCGGCCATCGTCTGGTAATGAGTTTTTCCAGCACCTCCTCTCGGTACGCCTGCGCACCATGACTCAACCCAGCAGTTTCCCCGGCTTGTCCAGGCAGAAGTCCGGCCAGCCGCAATACAGCATAAGCCGCCCATGAATCCTGATGACGACAGTTCGCAAAAGGTGTACCTGTCCAGGGCGTGAAGCGTTTTTTACAGTTGCGGCATTCATACAGGCGTGGGTCGCGCAAAATGAAATTTTTGGCGGCACACCACGGGCAACATTCTGGTTTCATCACGGGTATAAGACGTAAAAAACCGAGAAAGGCATCGGCCTCTGCATACAGCGCAGCCGGTACATTTTCCCGCCAACTATCAGTCGTCAAAGTCCTTGCCACGTAATTTCCCTATCTTCATCCGCATCGTTTGCGGCATCTGATCTTCATTGTCATCCCGAAGCCCGAGCATGATGTTGTATCCCGAAAAGAGATTCGGGTCGCCAAGCCTCGGACTAGGCAGCAAATGCACCGGAACAGTCAGGTGCAGGCTGGCGTCGTAATCGCATCCCAGATAGGTCTTTAGCAGTTCAAACACATCCTTGCGCAGCTGGCCGCGCGGCATCCATCCCTTTGCTTCCCCGGCATCCTCTGTCTGCATTTCAATGCGCATACAGTAGTTTGCATCTTCAACTTCATCCCCCAGAATCGGACGTTCACCCAGCGTCATTCCCCCGTGAATCGACAGTCGCGCTTTTTCGGCAACTGGCATCCAGACAGGATGATGCGGGATAACCTTTACCTGTGTATTCGGTGCCTGGCTACGGATGACGGCAGTCACACCTTCAGTCGTGTGTGTCGGATGTAGCATCGGCGACAACATTGCCAGCAACCGCGATGGGGGCAATTCCCGACTGTGAGTTACGCCAGTTAGTGCCATCAGACTGCGGGAGAACTTATCCGTGCCGCCGTCTTCAAACGAGGCCGGGTAACTATATTTCTTCCAGACACGGTAGAACTGCGTCATCAACCGATGGTTGAAGATGTCAAGGAAAGCGGCCGTCGCGTCAGTGCCTTCCCGCCCCTGGTTGATATCGTCAATATAGGCCGTCGGTAGTGGCGAATCCACGCCGTACAATCCCAGGAACTTTGTCCTGACGGTCGGCGGGGCATCCGGGCTATCCGGGTCAATTTCGGTACGCTTCAGCTCACTGGAGGGAAATCCCAGATGTGGATCGGGCCTGAAGCGCACCGGGTCGCTGTCAGGGTATAAACCTGTACCCAGCGAATTCCCGCCAGCCTTCTCCAGTAGCTGACAAAAGCGATAAAAATTGAACCGGGCAGTCTGATCGTTACCGTCACTGTCGAGCCAGAATGGCGGCAGGGCTTTCTTGCTGCCTTTGTCGTTCATATCAGCACGCTGTCAATATGGCGCTCCGGCCACGCCCATTCCAGACCACACTCGGTGAGTACCACCGTCAGCTGCGTGAAACGGATAACGCTGGCGTACTGAGTAAAAAACTGTTCCAGCAATTCGCAAAATAATCGGGCATCGCCCATACCGCTGAACTGTGTTTCGTCCAGCCCGACACGGATACGTACTCCGTGCCAGTGGCGGGAAGAATTGAATGCCTGCTCGTAGCTGACGTGTCGTATACCCGCTATCCGGCGACGGTTGTTGTCATCTTCTGTCCAGTTAAACAGCTGCAATACTGCCCGAAGATTTTCCGCATCGCTGATCATCTGGCTCAGGGCGCGGGGATGCAGCTGTGCCATGATATGCCACTGGTGCAGCTGCGATAACGGGGGATAACACGGCATTGAAGGCGCATGCCGGGTCTGGCATTGCAGCGTCTGATTACCGGTTGTGGTCACGCCGTCAAAGACCGCACCATCAAGCGTCATGCGCGAGTAGTTGCCGTTGGTGCAGGTTATATTCATAAATAGCGTGGCATTTTCTTCCTGAAGATCCTGCTCCCCGGACGTACCGCCCAGCATCAGCAGCGTTTCATGCAGACCGCTTACCCCACGCCAGATGCGGGTGTGGAAGTAGCGTTCCGGCCAGACCTCTTTCTGCTGGAGCATCCCGCCCTTATGTCGAAACTGACGAAACGGCACGTACTGGCGCTTGTCCAGCATCTCACTCGCGGCCACCTTATCCACGCTGTAAATTTCGGTGTGATGATCACGCAGTCGGTGTGGCCGAAGCCGATAATCCAGCTTTGTGGGTTCCACCTTCAGGGGTTCAGCGTTGAGAGAAAACAGATTAATGAGCGGTACACAGTGGATGCGCAGAATATCTTCCGGCACGGGGATATCCCGGTTCAGTGGCGTGCTCAGATGAAACTCCAGCTCAAAATCCTGACAATCATCCCCAAGCGGTAGCGTTTCAAGGCCCGTCAGAGTGAAAAACGCAAACCGGGCCGGGAAGCTGAAGTATTCCAGTAACGGACGAACTTCACCGCACAGCGCCGGGCTGTCGCTCTCCGGCCAGACTGACGACCAGTTCTGTTGCCAGCGCGACGACAGTTTGCCATGAAACGGCTGCGGATCGGGATTACCGGTCTGCGGCATGCGCACCGTGATACGTGAAACATGGTGCGTCAGCGCCAGATACAGCATCGACTGCAAGGGGCGATCACCGTGGATATAGAGTGGGATCTGGCTTAAATCAGTCTGAGACGGGTCGGCGTACTGGCTGAATGAAAACCGCAGGATCAGCACCTGATGGCCGTCAGGATTAAACTGTCGCCGGACGTTGTGCAGTTTTAGCGGGTGCAGTACCAGCTCGTCGGTTGTACGATACGGGCAGCGCAGACCGGTATCATCCATTGGCCGGGTCAGCAGTGTGGTGCCTGTGGGGATCACCAGATCCCTGACCTGCGCGACCATGTCCGGGGTCAGCTCGACTACGGCCATCGAAGGTTGTGTGCGGTTAGCTATCGGCAGCAGATGGCCCAGCAGCGGTTCCGTCAGCTCAGGTATATCGTCATCCAGCTTACGGCGCAGCTGTGCCATCATCAGTGAGAAACCCTGGAAAAGCTGTTCCACGGAATCATCGGCTTTGTGTGACATGCGATCGATACCCAGCCGCCGACCGGCTTCCGGATGTTGCTCCGCAAACTCACGCGCCGCCGCTTTCAGCCAGCGCATTTCACTGTCGAAGTATTTCAGAAATTCATGGTCATTCATTCGTTCACCGGTTTCAGCAGCAGCGTGTTGTTACGGACTTCAATGACTCGCGGCTCATCCGGGTCAAGATCATCGCGGTTCAGCACCTGTTTCCATGTGCCACGGGTTCTGTCCGGTTTTCGAAATAACCCGACCACCGCGACAAACTGTGCTTTTTCATCCATCGGGATATCAAGATTGACCGTCTGGCCGGGGTTTACCGTTATCTGGCGCGATGTCAGCAGCGAATCCTTCAGCACCACGTCAGGCTGTGTCAGCAGATCGGTGTATTCCGTATTATCAAAGGTCTTGCGGTCGTTCAGTTGCAGGACGCGTATGCGTAGCGGCATTGCCTGCTGCGCGTCATCGGCGTTAACAGCACTCCGGGCGGCAAAGCTCAGGTGCAGCGTCTCCACTTGCTGGTAAAAGATGGTTTTCGCCACGCTCTCCGTACCCTGTGTTGTTTTCTGATACAGGCCGCAGCTGCTCAACAGCAAAAGTGGCAGACACAACAGCAAACTGCGCGATGGCCGGATGTTCATTGTTCACCTCCAGTACGGGTTCCTGTCGCGACAGTTCCGCCGGTCGAGAAAATCTGCGATGGCAGCACAAATCCGCGCAGGTCGAGCAGCGACAGCGGCCCTTTCCCCAGCTCAGTACGCAGCTGGTAGTTCAGCGCCACGCCGTCCGGCGTGATCCAGGCCACACGGTAGAGGTTGTCACCTAAATTCGTGACCAGCGCTTTGTCCAGCAGACGAATAAAGCCCCAGCTTCCCGGTTCATCGGAATAGAGACGAGCCCCGGTTTTCACTGTGCGCCAGGTGAGCGTGGTCTGAGGTTGCCAGCGATTGTCCGGCCAGGTCAGCATCTGCCAGCTTTCTTCCTGGTTGAAATACTGGAGTTTCTGCCTGTCCAGAGTCAGGTCGGACTCCACCACATCGCGGGAAGGCTTCGCCATCAGCTGAAAATGCAACTCCACGTCGCCATGTGCAAAGGCCACGTTAGCGACACGGGTCAGGCGATTAAGCGCGTTAAGGAACGCCGGGTTAAAAGTCAGCCCCTGGCTGTTCATCGCGTCCGGCACCCACTTATCCCCTTCAAGACGCAGCAGACCACCCAGACGGGTCTTGATAAACTGCGCAATTCGCCCGGTGTCCGACCTCATAAACTGCGCCAGCTCTGGCAGTGAAGCCTCGCTCTGGCGGTCGGTAAACGGATAACGGTCTGCGAACGACGCATTCCATGGGGTCACAATATCGCTTTGCCACTGGCTGTTGAGGCTCTCAGAAGTCGGTGACAGCACCTGTTCCCAGGCCTGAATCATCGGCTGTACAAAAACAGTCTGACCGAACCCGCTCCACTCCTGACCGAGACTTGCCGCGATCAGACTGCCGTAGTCGCGGGTGTCGGTAAGATCGACCGCCTTACCCTGAAACACGGTCAGCGCCAGTGACTGCATCATCGCCTGCGGGTCAGGCGCGTTTGTCACCTGCTGAAGCCGCAGGCGAACACGGGTGATGCGGGTCAGGAAGGTTTGCAGGCTCAGGGTATTCTGTGAATCGTTCCCGCCCGTCAGCGACAATAACGGGCCAAAGGTCGCATCAAGTGGGCCTTGCGCCTCATTGCCTGCCTGCTGAATGGCGGCATTTGTCTTATCACTGTGGATCAGGTTTTTGGCTGAACTTACCAGCGAGTCGGTCAGGTCGCCCCCGGTCTGTCCGGCGCGTCCTTGTACGTTCAGGGTGTTCATCAGCGCAATCAGCGGCGACTGCCGCACATCGGCCAGCAGGGTCAGCTGTTCAATGGACTCTGACAGGCTTCCGGCCTGATGCCATTGCAGACTGTTAAGAAATTTAAGCCACGCACCGGAATAATCAGAGAAGTACCGCGCCGTCAGCCGGGCTTTCAGTGTATCCGGGGAAACCGTATCGGCGGCATCACTGGAATGCTGCGCATCACTCAGCACCCAGTCAATTTCTTCCTGCCGTGATTTCGCCAGCTTCGCGATGGCAGGCTGAACTTCTTCCTCCCAGGCCTTACGTGTAAACACACCCGGTACGGTAATTTCGGTACTGAACAGCTGACTGCTGTCCGTACCGTTGACCATTGCGCTCAGCGTCATATCCGCGTAATCACGGGATATCTGCTCAATCATCTTCTGATAGCGCGTGGATTCCGCATTGCTGGCCCCAATCTGACGTAACAGGGCTGAGCGCATACCGCTGACCAGGCGCATGTCTGGTGTGGTTCGCCACTCCAGATGTGCCGGAAGGTTCTTCATCATAAAGGCCAGCATGCTGTTGCCGACCGCTCGCCATGTGCCATCCTGCACACCCTCGCGCTGCGGCCAGTACTGCATGGTTGTTGCACTGAAGAAGGCCGGGTCTGCTTTATCCGGGCGGGAGAGCATCAGATAGGCCCGAAGCAGGTCATACATGGCTTTCGACTGCGAGGCTCGCTGCGGATCGTCAGGCGGCAGATTGCGCCAGGTATTCATCAGCGAAGACAGGTGCTGGGCCGATGCATCCCGCAGAAGCGGCATAGCGGCCTGCTGCCAGTACGGCCAGAGCGCTTCCAGTACATCATCGTTACGGCTGAGGCCCATGCGCATATACCACGGCGCACCGTACTGCTGCCGGTGTTGCAGGCGTTCAATTTCATGTTGCAGCTGATAAAGCGCCATCAGCCGTTTCGGCAGTGGCTGACGCGTATCCGTGGCACTCTGTGCGAGCTGCTGATCGGCCTGCATCAGACGCAGGTTCGCCGCCCAGGAAAAGACGGTTGCCGCCAGCCAGAACGCCAGCAGGCAGCTACAGGCCAGCAGTAAGGACTTGCGCCACGACACGCCGGTAGCCACCGGTTTTCGCCAGCGCTGTGCGAGCAAATCAAGCCAGGCTTTTCCCGGTTGCCAGGCATGCCGCAAAGAGGCCGCTCCCGAGGTGATGGCCGGGCTGAAGACCATCCCGCCCAGCGGCAGAGAACGTGCGCCTTCTGCCAGTTGCGAAAGCGTGTGCGTCAGGCGTTCTGTGCCACCCTCACGAAGGCTGTGGGCCAGCTGTAACAGGAACGTATGCTTTCGGTCATTGAGCGTCTGCTGCATCCCCTGCTGTACCAGTGCAGCTTCAAGCTGGTTCAGGGAATGACGAAAATCATCGGCCTCATCGCCTGGTGCCGACAGGAAGCCGGTTCCCTGCAACGGAAGTCCTGGCTGTTCCCAATCCGGTGCGTGGGTTTCCCACAACCACAACGGGACTTCCCAGCCCAACTGGTGATACTGTTTTTGCAACTGGCGGGAAACGGTATCCAGGGTGTCATGCGAAAGCGTCGTCTGCGCATTCACGACCCAGACCAGCGCATCAGCCAGACGACGGCGAATTTTGCGCAGTGCTTTTAATTGTGCCGCATCAGGTTCATCCTCCGGACGACCGTGCCACAGCAACAACGCCCCATGCCCTTCGAGCCAGTGCTGCGTCGTCAGCCCCGGAATGGCCTGTTCCACCTCGTTTTCTTCCCCGACGATCAGCATGATGCGCACTTTGCTGCGCCAGCGCCTGCCATACTGGAATCGCAGCTGGGTGGTAATGTCTTTCACCAGCTGATTTTCAGGTGGCCGTTGTTTCTTATTCCCGATAACACCGGTTGCCTCGCGCGCTTTTAGCTTAACCAGCGCTTTCCAGCACAGAATGAACGGCGCACAGAACCAGATGAGAACCAGCCAGACCATCGCAGCCCGGAAAGCAATCTGCCCCGGCAACAGTTCCGGCAGGTCAAAGCTGCTTCCCGCAAAGTAATAGAGCAACGCCCCAAGCAATACCAGCAGGGTTATCGTGATGACGTAGCCAGTGACCAGCCAGAATAATGAGTGACGGGGTTCAGTGCGGGAGGTTTCCACGGGGAACGCAAACTCCTGTAATAAATTGAGATTCCATCAATGTTGCTGTCCAGCCGCAGGTCTGCCCCTGGAGGGCTGACAGCACGGCCAGAGACTGCATGACAAAAGGCGTAACCGGCCCGGCGTTACCCAGCCACGGCATCAGGACATAATCAACGGCTGACCAGCCGGACGGCAAAAGGGTATCCATTGAGGATGAGTCTGCGGCCAGCATGCCTTCAGGCAAACCGCGCAGACCGGCATATCGGCTAAGCTGTTCTGTCAGTTGCACAGGTGTTTCCCCCGCGTCAGGCTGGAGTATTTCGCAGCGCGTCATCAGGGCTTCAGCACGGTGTCCACACAGCCAGGCAAATCCGGCCTCCGAGGCGGTGTATTCCGGTGACGGTTTTGCCTCACTAAAACCCGCGCACAGCAGCAGCGCTTGTTCATCCTCGGGCATGGCATCAATGACCTTGTCCAGCTCGGCAGCGCTTTGCAGGCACAGCACATCCTCCGGCAGGTGAATACCATCGGATTCCAGCACCAGGCTGAACGCAGTCAGGCTTTGTTCATCGCCCAGCCAGCAAAACACCTGCACCGGTCGGGTTTCATTGTCTTCACGCAAACGGGTCAGCACCAGACGGGCCAGATAGCGAGCCAGCAGTACCGCCCGGCTTTCCCGGCCTCCGAGCCCCAACACCTTCGGACAATGCAGCAACGCATTGCCCTGTGGATCATCGACCGCCACCGGAGCAACAGGAAACGGCGGCGACAACAGCGCCTGATGGTCAGCTTCTTTATCGCCCACCGGCGTAATCAGCATCACGGCTTCCACAGGCAACATACGCGAACGGTGTCGCCACCAGGCCCGGACAGAGGACGCAATTTCCTCCCTGTGCGTCTCACGGTTCGAAACGGACTGAAGCCAGACCAGCCAGCGCAGCGCGACGGCCACCGACCAGACAATCAACGGACACACCAGGCTCCAGAACCAGAAGTCAGGGGTGCGGGTGGGCTTACCTTCCGGCCACAGCAGCATCGTCGCCAGCGCGGCCAGAAACAAAATCACCGGCAGCGCACTCCCCCATCGCCGCCAGCGGGCGGGATGAAGTTCGGCATAGTCCGGGTAACGCGGCGGGAAGATCATCCGTGAACATCCATCGTGCTAAGCGAACTGACCAGCGTACAACCGCAGGCGCATTTGTGGCCGTCGAGCGCCACGGCTTTACCATTAACCGTGCTGCCGGACGTTCCCTGCACAATGCTGGTCATGCCGTGCTTATTGCAACGAGCTTTATCCCCCACGCAGGCCACCGGTTTACCGAACGCCTCATAACTGCCGCTCAGCACTTCACCACCGTATTCTTTGAGTACATCCCCTACGCGGATCAGCTTTTTCAGGCTCACAGGACTTTCACCCCCGACGCTTTCAGCATATCGATGGAGGAACTCATCATGGCCTGGTGTTGCTCATTGATGGTGTCTGAGCGGGTCTGTGACGCGACGCTGCCGGGTTCATATCCTGCTGCCGATTGCGCACTGGCGGTCAGGGTCTGCGTCGTACCTGTAGCCAGATCCGTAACCTTGTGGACTTCACCTTGGTACGCCGATTTTGGCTCAACCAGATACACAACCCGGTTAGAGGTCGGCTGTGCGCCAACAACCTTGCCCCCCACTGAGATCAATTGCAGTTTTTTATTAGCCTTGTTACCGCAGTAAATCATGCGATAACGGAAATAGCCGCCCCAGGGTTCGCGGCCACCTAAAGCTGTCTGCATAAACCAGGCGCGAGAGTCATGAATTTGATCGTCGTAGAGGGCCAGTAATTCAGCGCGGGGCTGAGTGCGAATTCCGGTTCCCAGCTTATCGGTGAACAGCTGCGGGTATAACCGGTTGCCGTCTGCTTTCATTTCCAGACATTCCGCAGCATCGTCATCACCATTAATCAGGAATACGGCGTGTTTAGGAATGACATCGAGCGCAATCTGTTTTGTTTGATCCCACCAGTTACCATTAATATCGCGTGCCCATTCCTTATAATCATGCTGGAACTCTCTGGCAGCCTCACGTAATTGAACCTTTGCATCAGAAGGGTCAAAGTCCGGCGGCCCCTGCAAACTCTCATCCATTGGTTTTCGGGCCTTTTTCGCTTCAGCACGGCGCTTGGCAAGCTCCCTTACATCGGATTCATGTTTACTTTTTTGCTGCTCTAAATCCTCTGGGGTTTTGAATTCAGGTGCGTCTTGAAAAAATTGCTGCGCTAGCATGCTTCCGTGAGCATAACGACCAATGCGCCAGGCAGTGATCCAGCCAATCTGGTCGATGATGGCACTTTCAAGGGTCTGGGAGAGCTGGTAGGCACGATAGCTTTTCTGACTTTCAGCATCGGCTTCATTGCCCTGCAACGTGGTATTCAGGAGAGTCTTCCGCCAGATGTTGAAGCGTTTAATGAGTCCAGGATCGACCTCAAACTCCAAAAGACTTTGTTGCCCCATCTCCCTTGAAGGGGATTTACCTTTAATCAAATCAGTTACGCTAGCAGGCTGGCTGGATAATGGTGCTCCCGCGTCGAAAGCAGCTAGGTAAGTATCATGCAAAACTATCTGGGAGAGTATCTCACCTGTTCCACCACAAGATTTCCCCTGGTCACCAGACGGGTAGCCACCTCCCACATCAGAATGCATGCCTGGATAAATAACCTCCTGAGTATTTGATGGATAGCTGCCATTTGGACGACGAATCGAGTCCAGCGGAAAGCACAGTCTCTGCTCATGTGCGGCAACAAAATGGCGGCAGTATTTCATCAGACCAGGGAACTTCCCTTCGTCGGGCAGTTGCTGAGTGTCATCAGCCCATCCCATATGCCCGGCAGCGCCAGGCAGAACATGTGCAGCACCGACTGAGGCAACAGTGTCCAGTAGCCCCAAAAACTCTATGCTCACAGGCAATCCGGCCAGCGTAAGCTGTTGACCATTACGTTGTTCTTTTGGGTCTGGTAGTTGAGTCAACCAGTTAACAAACGTTCGCGCTTCCGCTGCTCCACGGGAAAAGCCATAGATAAACAGTTTAACGTTCAGAAGATGAGGCTTAGCCTGTTCAAGCTGTCCCTGTAGTTTTTTAAGGTAAGGGTTAATCGCATTACGGCGGTTCACTTCACCGGTAATCGGCCAGTGAGCACGCATACCAGGAATTAGCCCTTTAGCCACATCATCATCAAGCCGTTGATGAGTTGGATCTATGGCATAGCTCAGGGCATCAACCAGACGCAACAATCCCCAATTTACCCTGTCTTCCCCACCGGTGGCAAAGGCCAAACCATCATCGCTGTAATCCATCTCACCAATTTTCGGGAACGGGGTTCCAACGCCTGGTATGTAGTAACGGAAATATCCGTCACCATGACCTTCGATACTGGCATGAAATAACTTTGCGATATTGGTCGGATGTGACTTCTGTGTATCGTTGAGTTCGTTATTCCCTGTACCATCAAAAAACAAGCTGATATGGAGGCTTTGGCTACACACAAACCCCAGCTTAACGCCGACCTGGGCGCTAAGCTGCGCTTTAAATTCCTCAGCTTCTTTCATCTGCTTATTATAATTGGCGTTAACCTGAGCTTCTGAAAGCTTTAAGCGACCACCATCAGGGAATTCGGGCGGTGCGAAACACGGTAAGGCCAAACTCATTTCACCGGACATGACACTGGATCCTCCATATGACGTGGTTCTTTGATGGGATAGTTAGGTGTGCCATAACCATCACAGACGGTTGTCACTTTGATTTGATTGCAGGGCAGGAAGTGAACCGTCAAACCACATCGCTTAGCACCGTACTGTGGGATATCGACGATTGTAGAGTGCTTCTGAAAGCTACCTTGAACAGCTGTTTTCCATGCACTGAATTTTGATCGGTCTTCGTAACCCGGAAATGGCGGTGCAGTATGCGGATCAACTTCCCAATCAATCTTCGCTTTTAACCCTGCATACCAGTGAGTCGGCAGCATGACGCAGCAGTATCCCCCACCATCCCCAAATGGGCTTATGTTAGGCCCACCGTACCCGTTGACCTTCACGTAATTGATCGCTGCCGATGTATGGTTTATCCCGCTAATGTCACCAGAGGTATAATCATCGTCATCTTTTGCTTGTGAACATCCTGATATCATCAATAAAACCAATGCCGTAAACCCGGTAATCACCTTCTTCATGTTCATATCTTTATCCTTCAAAATCCTGCAATGCACCGAAATACCCTGCATCGTTAGCCCTGAAGGCGATATCAAGGCAGTGTGCAAAATGGCTTTCCAGGCTGATATTGCTGATGCTTTTTTCCTTCATCAGCGTTTCGGCATCACCGATGCAACCCATCAGGCCGACCTGAGCATCATCTACCCGGCTTAATTCCGGGTCATCGGCCAGTGTGCGCGTGGGTAAGAAACTGCCTGACTTCCAGACAATCTCGCCGTCTCTGTCTCTCCAGCCCCAGAACAGCACGATATTCGTAAATGCGGCCTGTTGTTCTGCGGTGAGAACGTGAGTAAGCAGGGACGGGAAAACCCGGTTATCGTAGTATCGCAGCAGGCCGGTTTGTTCCTCCCACTGCACCTGCGATAAACCCTGCAAGTGGCGGCTCAACAAATCAAAAGCCAGCGGGGAGATCAGCAGCGTCAGGCGCGGCGTGTCCGAGAAGTATTCCAGCAGCTGTTCCAGCCACATCCGGTGGCTCGTTAGCGCAAAATACAGACGCATGACAACCGGTGAATACTCCAGCGTTCCCCCTTCCGGGGTTCCCTCGAACAGCTCAAACCAGAGCGCCTCCGGAGATAACTGGCGCAGGGCATTTTGCAGCGGCTGGTCGGTTCCGGCCTGGTCAACCAGAACATCGATGTAATCCAGCCCGGCTGCGGAACAGAGCGATTCAGCCTGCTGCATCCAGAGCAGGTGCTTTTTGAGTGTTATCGGCGGTGTCGTTGTCATTACCTGTCCTTATCCACGCGGCGCAAAGGCGGCAGCGGCTTCCTGCGCTTTCTTCAGGCAGTCCTTACAGACCGACTTCGGCAAATCTGGCAGCTGTGTTTCAACGCTTGCGGGCGCATCCCAGACGTGCTGACCTTTCAGGCTCAGTTTCCCCGGTGTATGGATCTCGATGCTGCCCTGCGGCGTGATGCGAATTGACGCGCCGCCACAGCCCAGCACAATGCCGTTCTTCGCCGCGAAATGGAGTTCGCCCTGTGTGGACTGCACGGTGACATCCTTCAGGGCCGTTAACCCCATCAGGTCGCCATGCGATTCGATGGTCAGTGGCCCTTTGCCGGACACCATGCGCATCCCTTCCTGCTGCGCGAGCAGTGAAATGGCCTGGCTGGCGTTCAGGGAGAGTCGCTCTCCACTGGCAATATTGGCTTCACCCTGGCTTTGCAGGTGCAGCGTCTGACCGCTGTTAATCAGCACGGATTCCGGGCTGACCACACCAATCCCCTGCGGGGCGCTCAACAGCATGGCCGGAGATTTCAGTTGGTCAACCGCAGCAAGCCAGGCACTCAGATGTGAAACATCAGGCTGAAGGTTGTGATGCGACTGCGTGATAGTACGCCAGTCGTTCATCTGACTGATGGCCCCTTTGACCAGGCTTATCGCCGGAGACATTTCCAGTACCTGACCGGTGGCCGTAGCCTGTGCATCGGCGGTCAGAAAAAGCCCTTTTCCGGCCCGGAGTGTCCCCGTGCTGTCAGTGCGCAGTTCAAAGCCTTCGCCACGTTTGTTACGGGCGCTGTCCACGATATGACCGAGTGACAGCTGGCTCTTGCCGCCATATTCCGTCGATATTTTTACGTGCTCATAACCCCGCCGGTCCTCAAATCTCAACTTATTATTGGCGGGAGTCCGAAGCACGTTTCGCTGATGGTTGTAGAGATTGACGTGATCCTCATGGCGAGAATCATGCATCGCACAAAGGATATAGGGCCGGTCAGGGTCGCCATTGGTGAAGGCAATCATCACCTGCGTTCCGCCAATCAGCGGGAAATGCCAGCCGTAAGCGTTTCCGGCATAAGGTTTTGCCAGGCGCACAGGGAGGCTTTCAAAGCCGGGTTGCCAGGTGGTGTTGAGGTCAAACTGAAAACGCACCCGGTAGCGCCCGGTTTCATCCAGCTCGGCATACTGCGCATTTTCAACCGGGCTTGTGACACGGGCAAGCAGCGTACCGGCGATATGTGGCCGATCCAGCAGAGGTGGTCGGTAAGAAATATGCCTGCGGTTCGGAACCGCCGTGAAGGTGATAAAGTAAGCCGTATCGCGGGAAACGCGGTAAGACGAGGTGGATACCACTAACAGCCCGTCCGGTGCATCCTCCCAGCTCTTACCCTGTGGATGGATAATCATCCCCGGACGAATGTCCATGCCATTCGATTTACCGTCAAAGACAACCTGCTCTGTTAACAGACGTTCACGACGGCGCTTAACGAACCAGCGGCCTTGCTCCGGCTGTTCTGTGGCTTGCCTGCCCTGCTCTTTGTAATTCTCGCCGTAGCGATATTCTTCGCCCGTCAGTGCTGGTTTATCCAGATCGGTTTCCAGCTGAACCTGCATGTCACTCTGGGCTTCGCGGTAGTATTCATCGTTCACCCGCGTTTGCCCGGCAACCGTATGGCGGTTGACCGACACATCCCATAGCGATTCCTGCCCCCCATCAAACAGACCGGATGGGGGGCGAAACGCGATTTTCGGGCCATCGGTAAAGGCGTAACCGGTATCACCCAGCACCAGAACATCGCGCTGATTTTCTGCATCCCATGCGAAATAGTAGAACACGCCAACACGGGCCAGATGACGCTGTATAAAGGCAAGATCGCTTTCGGCGTAGGAGATAAAAAACTCCCGTAGCGGGTACTGCGTATTCAGCTGATAACGGGAGTCGAGGCTGGAAAATTCCCAGCGTTTCAGAATATCTTCGACG
This sequence comes from Buttiauxella sp. 3AFRM03, assembly GCF_003675305.1. Classification (NCBI taxonomy): domain Bacteria; kingdom Pseudomonadati; phylum Pseudomonadota; class Gammaproteobacteria; order Enterobacterales; family Enterobacteriaceae; genus Buttiauxella; species Buttiauxella sp. 3AFRM03. The sequence goes on along the minus strand of NZ_CP033074.1, from coordinate 78,309 downwards.
GCACCAATGACACTTTTGTTCTGGTAAACCGCATAAGTCAGACTATTACGCAGCAATGCCAGCCTGGCTTCGAGCACCACCACATAACGCGTAATATCGGCAGAACGTTCACATTGCTGGAAAGACGTAATGACCCCTCGTATCACACGAGGATTAACGGCCTGAAAGGGCTTTCCGTCAGGGTAAAACAGGAGTTGTGCCGTAGTGTTAATCAGGATATCTGCGGGAATGTCAGGGGTGGCACAGGTCAGTTCAATCGAGTAGCGCCACGGAGTATTCAGCGCTTCTTCCCCGCTGAAACGCAGCACCGACAGCTGAATATCAGGGCGTTGTTTTTGCAGCTCCGGCACTTTCAGCTGGTAGTGGTTGTAGACCGGAATTTTCCCGCCCTGGAGGGTTAACGTATTTTCGCTCATGACCTGCTTCTCCCTGGTCAGTTGTTATCAGCTCAGCGTGTACCACTGACCGAGCACATAGTGCAGATGGGTGCTCATCGCGCAGGACACAGCAACAATCACCAGTAATCCCAAAAGTTGCATCACCCACGGCGAACGCCGCCAGAAACGAATGTCCGGGCGGCGGTTGCAAACAAATATCGGATGGTTGATTTTGTCTTTGCTGACAGGTAACAGCTCACGCAATTGCTTCAGCAGAGATTGACGCTCGTCATTAGCTTCGCCACCGTCGTGCAAATACCGCCCCTGATAGCCCAGCGTCAGCATGCGGTGATAGCAGGTGAGAATGGCTTCTGAAGGTGCCGGTTCGCGTAGCAGTTTTTTGATATGGTCATAAAAGACATCACCGCCATGAATATTGCCCAGAAAGCGCCCCTGAAGTGGAGTCTCTGACCACCAAACAGATACATCGGTATCTGGCTGTGTCATCACGGCCTCATCCAAAAAAACACAATGTGCGAATTTAAGCTCATCGGCAAGATGGCTGGTCGCACCGGCTTTATTGAGATCTATTTGCACTTGTTCAATCATGTTTTCGCAATGCTGATAAAGGACTTTATCAACCGCAACACCGGGAATATTCCTGATAGCCAGTGCGAGAAGCCATGTGTCCTGAAATAGAGTATCGATGAATGAAGACGTGATGGTTTTCGCTTGCTCATCCATCCCTGAATCGGCTGAAGCCACGATGTTATGTCCATGATAAGAATACGGCTTATTTAGGAACATCGTAATAGACTTGCTACATATTGAGCAATGCCTTAAATGTTTCATTAAATGAGCTGAGTAAGCTAAAGGCTTGTCTGTACCGTGGGGGGGTATGCGTGATTTTCAATTTCAGGCTTTCCATATTTTTCAAACTTTAAATGGTTTTAAAAAAAACAACATACTCAAAGAAAATATTAAATTAATGGAATTTATGAATTCTCGATTTTAAATACTAAAATACCGCTACCCTCTATTTCTTGAATAGCCAGTGATAGGGGTCCGCTTGAAATTCGGAAATTATCCTACGTTTAGAGTTTGGGCTTAACGGGAGGTTTCGTTCCAGTGAGCAAAGCCCCCTGACCGTAAGGGATGTATGGCTTGGTGTACGTAATCGCTCGATTTCGGACACAGAAACGCAGTAGCTCCGCCGTTCGGGGGATGGTCAAAGGGTATCTTGTTTAAAAAATAGTCTTAGCGTGGTTTATTTTCCGTTTCCCAAGCGGACCCCCAAGAGAACAGGCCCCGCATCCTTACCATCATCCCGCGCTGATGCTGCCAGACGTGCATCATTTCATGTAAAAAAAGATGCTGCCCACCAACGCGATCGTTATTAACATGCGGCTGTGAAAAGTCAGGCTCATAAGTACCTTCCTGAAAGTACAATTCGCCGTTGGGCGTCATGGCGTAGTTGTTCTTTTGGAGGTTGAAAGGTAGATAGCTGCTGCGATTGATCCAGACTTCGTTATAGCGGATGGTGAAAGCGTAGAGGGTACGGGCCAAGTTAATCTCACCAAGCGTTAACAGCCGTAACCCGCCTCGGTCTATATCGTTCATTTCCCTAATCATGGGTGGCCTCATCCATTGGTAAAAACTCCTTCATACTCCTTAAACTAAATTTTTTCCTGTTCAAAAATGCGGAAAATATCCGAAATCGTCTCAAACTGCGGCTAACCCTCTCAAAAAATGCACTTAGCGTACAATCCCGTGCGGTTGGGCTTCAGACCCCGTCATTATTAATAGGGAGTCTCGAACAACCTTCCTATATAAGCCCATAGCGACAGCACCGGTTTAGATAAGGCGGCAATCATTGTTGAATGTACTATTGCGGCTGAACGCCGCCGAAGCCCGGCGCAGCCGGTTACATTCTGGTAGATCGCGTTAACCCCCCCTCCCTGCTAAGCCGTCTTTTAGGAAGCCTGAGCAGTGCGAAGGCTGACATTGCGAGTTTACAGACGTGAAGGTTCTGACGGTCGAAGACGCACGGTCATTACCGCGATAAAAACTTAAGGGCGAGTGATAGTCCTCGGTGAGTTTCAGGCAAATATGCCTGCCACTTGTGGCAGGTGCTACCTATAAGAATCAGAGGGTGGTTTCTGTAGCTTAGGTGAATTGTGTTTTATGCCCGTAGCAAAGCGGAGGGAGGTACATTCGGCATGCCAGAGGCTGCCAATATACTCCCCTGTTAAGGGGCTTGTTATGTTCAGAAATAAGGTTCGAAACTATCGATATTGTTCGAAATTAACTGATTATTTAGTAGCCGATGAGCCAGGTGAAAACGGATTGAGCAATAAACTGGCTTCTTAACCGCGAAAATCAGCCTGCGTATGAGGCGATGAGTGATGAAAAAACAGGCTAGAACCGAAAGGGAGGCATTAATGGCCGCGCAGCGGCTGCGTGACGAGGATGGAGATTTAGGTGGTTACTGGGATCGTCCGTCACTGACCTGCTCGCTCAAGAAGCAGTCGATAATAATGCTCCTCATCGGTCACTCGGATTTCAGGGTGCTCCAGGTTGACAGCTTCTTCATGTTTGCGGGTAATGAAAGCTGGAGTGGCCGCAGCAAAACTTAACCAACGGCTTTTCGCTGAAGCAGCTTTTACCGGCATGGACGCTACTTTTTCCTGAATTGCACCTTCTATATTGCTGACCGCCTTACCCTTTTCCTCGATCAGTTCCGGGCTGGTGATCTGCCATTTAATCTTCTTAAGCAATTTCTTCAGTGAATACAGCTTCTCAATGCCGAGATTAAGACGGGATAGTCGAAGCAGATGCCGTTCGTTTTGTTGCTTAAGCGAAGCAGAAAGCCCTTTCTTTCTCGCCCATGCCTGAAAGCGACAAACCATCGTCTTGAGTTCATCCAGTTGCAATCCCTTTGATGTGAAGAAATCAACGTTGAGGAATATCCGCAGCGGCTTATGTTGCCTGGTGTCCTTGTCAAAACCCCGTACAACGTAAACATGCTTCATTTCTTCAATGACACGCAACGCATGAAGCGCGGAATCATAAGCAACACGACCATTCTCGTATCGATGCAGAACACCCATTTGTTTTGCGATTTCCTCAAAGGGAACCATCACTTCAAATGGGTATTCATTGTCCGGGTTGTAGTCACAGTTCGCAGACATCGCAAAGGATAACGCAGTAAGAGCCTCGCGACTTTCGGAGCGAACGCCGGTGCGAAGTGGCTGGGGTTGGAAGTCAGGATCGAACTGCCGTGACCACGGCGTATAACCTTTCTGCCGTAAGGCAAGAAGTGCAGGATTTCTGTTCCAGTCATGGCGAGTAATACTGGCGCATACCCGGCCAGCGATCCCTTTCGGAAATTCACCAATAAAAACAGGGGTATATCTTCGATGAATTTTAGACATCCCTTTACGGAGAGCGTTTAACTCTCCCCTTCGGGACGGTTTGTACCGTACCGAATCCGGGGCATCTTCATGATATAAATTTATATCATGCTGATTTTCTTCAGGTTTCATCCGCCTGCCTGCAATCCATTGATGAATTGAAAGCAGTACCAGGGCTTTATTTTAACCAACAATTTGCTATACTAACCCCGTGACCTTTAGTGTTGACAGTTTGGCGACCGGACAACATTTAAGGTAGTTAGGAGTTGGTACAGCGGTCGGTGTCTGGCACTGCCGCCTCATTTATAGCCCCGGTTATCGAAAGATGCCGGGGCTTTTGCTTTATTAGTTAATCACTTTTACGTCATTACTCAGCAAGCTATCATGGCCGGGAAAACGAGTGTTAAGGAACCGAATAGCAGCCCCTTTCGTGCTGAACTCACGGGTTTTCCGCTTTTCCTTCTGAGTATGTGCAGTGACAAGCTGCGCGAAATCGCCACAACGAGTCTTAAACTGAATGTAGTAAGGTCGTGGAGTGCGACGATCAAAGGCAATCTGAATACCAGCCAGAAAATTTTCTTCCGCTAGTTTCACTGCTGTAGACAGCTTCCAGTTGTACATAAAATCACCTCCAGTACCCACAAACGATCTTCAGGATACTATATTACATACATATAGGGTAGTCGCTGGATTAAAAAATGGTAATATTTGGATCGGGCATGCAGAAATGAGGAAGGGTGAGGCTATGAAAGATCAGTCTAAAGGTGTTAAAGGTTACAAGCAAATCCATCTGAAGAAGTTCAGTAAGACGATTTCGCACAACCTGAAGTTACTGGCTCTCTCGCGAGAGATCAACCTTTATGAACTGCATGGCCAGATCATCGCTGAATATATTAAGAGTGATATTCTGCCTCTGTCTGGGCCACTGGCGACTGACAAAACTTCCTACAATGTGTTTGTCGGACAGGAAGAAATGAAGCGAGTCGAAGAACTGTCAAACCGCCTGCACGTTCCAGAATCCGAAATTTTCTTCTCGGCTCTCGTAAACTTTGCCGATAAACACAATCTAAGCCAGGAACTGTAAGCAGTAAAACCATCCTTTGTCTTATTGCTTTATGGTGAAATGGCAATATAAGTATCTACAACAACTATAACTGGACTAGAAGAATGGGTCATCCTAAAGACTGGAAATATCTGAGGTTAAAGATTGATGAAGACCTCATTGAACAAATTGACAACATAGCCAACACGCGTGGGGAACAAAAAGCTGACGTAGTGGGAGAAACTGTCGATCACTTAGTTCAGAGCCGGGCTGACGGCTCAGCTTCAAAACGTTACTTTTCAAGCCCTGAAAGTGCAGCCTATAAAGGTATCTGGATCAAGCCAGAAACCTATAAAACTGTCTGCATGCTGTCTGACACTGATGATCAAAACCCAAGCAGGGTTATTTACACGGCCATTGTTCGATTTCTTGAAGACCCCTCAGCAAAGTAACCCACTTTAAAATCTCCCTTTTTTTATGCGAACCCGTCAGATATCAGGAATTTATTTCCTGGTAGATGACGGGTTGGACAAGCCACAGGCGCGTCAGTGCATACTCCGAAGTAAACTAATTAAATCAGCCAAAATCCAATATTCACCCTTGAGTTGATTTAATTAAAAACCCTAATCAAATTCACTATTCAGACACACACAACGAGCATAACACTCTGTTTTATAAAGATATGAAGCAAGGTGATTTTCGCAGTTGTCATGATATGAATTTTTATCTCTAATAAGATTGATTGATTTCGAAATCCGTTTATAATCGCTTTTATGATACAAATTTGTTTCATGAAATGACGGGATCTACGGATGAAGCTAAACAAGGTCATGGCATCACTGATAACTGTGATGGGTACTCAAGTACTGACAGGTTACGCATACGCTGACCGGATTATCCAGCGGCCTGCTGGCGCATTTTACATTGTGAGCGATGAGGAAGCTGCACAGGCTTTTGACCGCAATAACTATGGCTTTTTTGTGCTCCCCCCTACCCCAACTAAACCGGTCTATAACCGTGCTCCTTCACAAAAGAAGCACACTAAAAAAGCCGGAAGTAAATCTCACAAAAAACAACAACCCACTAACCCTGCGCCGTGTGTCCCGGTTCAATGCCCGGTGGTTCCGGCGAAGCCTGTTACGACCATCGAACCTGCTGAGTCAATCTTCTTACGACTGGAGAAAGCGAAATAATGAACTTCAAGAAAACCATTCTTACCGCCTCAATGGTACTGGCTATGAGTTTTGGATTTGCGCATGCGCAAACTGAGAAAGCATCTGCTAATGACACTGAGGCGCAATCCCTGAAAGCGGCGCAAGACAAGTTGGCCGCATCATTTAGCGGTATGACTATCTCTGGTTTTAAACCGTCTCCGATCCCAGGCATCTTCGAATTCCGAACCGGCAGTAACACCATTTACTTTTACCCGCCTGAAGGAGAAAAAAAAGGCGTACTGATTATCGGTGAAATGTTCGATGAAAAAGGTAAAAACCTGACTGACGAAAGCAAAATGGCCGGGATGACGGATACTCTGAAATCTTTGCCGCTAGACTCAGCGATTACCATCGGGCCTAAGAACGCACCGGTCATCTACGAGTTTACCGATGCAGACTGTCCTTACTGCCACGCGTATGACACCTGGATGCAGGCTTACTCGAAAGACCACCCGGTTCAGCGCAAATTAATTTTCTTTAACAACCCCAGCCATCCTTTGGCTTTAGCAAAAGCGAAACACATTATCTGTTCCGAAGATAAAGACGAAGCCTATCGCTATGTCTTCTCTGGCGAACTTCCACATAACCCAGACGGTGCTAATGCTATCCAGATGGCAAAGCAAAACGCCCTGAAAACTTGTAAGGAGGCCGACGAGGTATTATCCAAACACGCTCAAATTATCCAGGCTGTCGGTGTCAATGGAACACCATCATTCCTGTTTAATGTCGATTCAAATCCAAACCTGATTGTCGGCTTCTCCCAGCAAAAAATTGCGGAAGCAATTACACAACTGGAGAAAGACGCGGCACCGAAAATCACCAAACCTTCTGATAAAACCGCTAAATAAACTGGAGTAAAAAGTATGCTGACTGTCAGTAAAAATAATTTTCAGGTATTGCTGTGGCACAAGACTGCTTCAAATAAACAGTCTTATCTGGCTCAGTTGCGTGAGTTTTTAACTAACACTCCGCAAGCCCGTCTTGTAACGCTGTTCTTTTTGTCACTGGCTGGAATGGTTATTTGCCAGGAAGCCTTTGCATTTGCTGCACCGGCTGTGGGGTCGTTCGGTTATAACGTCTACGACATCGCGTTTAATAAAATCGCCACTGGCCCGGTAGGTTTTGTTGGTGGCGGCTGGCTCATTGCAACTGCCGCTACAAAAATGAACGAAGGCTGGACACGAGCGTTACCTTATGCGATTGGCGGCTCTTGTCTTTTCAAAGTTGAAGAATTGACTACCTCTCTGGGTGCGATTTTAAATTAAGGAACGCTGGCGATGGATTACGGTTTTAACGAGGGGCGTTTATTCCGCTACCCACACCAACCCATTCAGATATTTTGGTTTGACCGTGATGAATGGCTGATGCTTGTTGTTAGTTATATTGCAAGTATGCAATTTGGGGGGATTACATGGGCCATCGTTTTCCCGTTATCCATCGCTGCGATCAAAATTAAACGAACAAAAGGGCGAGGATTCTTTCGCCATACGCTTTATCGGTTAGGTTTTGTAGAAATTTACGGGTATCCAAACTCGTCAGCAAAGAAGCTGGAGGAATAATAAGTGTTTAAACGACCAACTACCAAGCCAGTAAAAAAGGATACCAGTGAAGCCCTGAATAACTTTCAGCGCTCTACTGCTGAAAATAAATTTATTCGCGTCATGCTTATTATCACCGTTATGTTGAATGCGTTTACTTATCATAAAGCGGATCAACTCGAAAAGCGCCAGACAACAGTCATCGTGCCTTATGGTGCAAAGTCTAGTGAAATGCTTATCACCGGTGAAAGCGCATCTACCAGCTATATGCGCCAGATTGGTCGCTTGATTGTTAGCGACTATGGCTCGGTATCTAAATCATCAGTTGACCAGAAGTATGCTGATCTGCTCAGTCTGGTATGGCCCGACCGTATCGAAGCTATGCGCATTAAACTGAATGAACGGGCTAAATATTTCAAACAGTTTAATTCAGTGACGCAAAGCCTGGAGCTTTCTCCAGATCAACCTATGGCTATCGTCACTAACCCTGCTGAAATTAATTACAAGACTGATGCCAAATCTAAATATCGTTATTCATTCGGTGTAGAACAACGAAAAATTATCGGTGAAACCGCACGTCCTGTCGAAACAATGAAAATGAGAATTGATTATACGATTGCTGATGGTCGATTCTGGCTTCTCGATATCGAATAACCCGCGTTTATAACTTTCAATTCAAGGTTTTTTATATGAAAACTACGTTATTGCTGGCACTACTGACGACTTCGTTAGTAGTAGGCGCGGCTGAGAAAAAAATCTATCCGCAAAATACTCAACGAGTATTACCAGAAATTTCAACTCAAGTTGTTTTATCCAATCGTGATGTTAACAGACTCGTATGTGAATCAGGCGAAGCTGTAAAACCTGTATTCAGTACTGAAAAACCAATTGACGTTAAAGTAAGTTCTGACCGCCGTTCGTTCTGGGTTAAATTTAAATACCTTGCTCAGGGCGGTGAAAACCATTACTACGCGGAACCGACTGAATTATTCCTCACATGTGGAACAAGCACATTCGAACTTATTGTTCTTCCAAAATATGAGAACCCGCACAAAATACTACTTGGCTCTGACACTAAAGAAAATATTAAAGATAATCAGGCATTATTTAGTGCGCTTTCTCTTGAAGAAGCTGCGGTATCACTGTCAACAAAAATTATCTCTGATGCGGATACCAATGGTCGTGGTCTACCAGAAAGTTTTGAAGTTATTCCGGTGAAGGATAACTGGGTGCGTAATATCTACGACAGCCGTGGCCGACAGATCCCTATTGAAGTGAAAAAAGAGCGTGATGTACTCGTTGATGGTACTGGGCTTCGAGGGTCGCAATATACCATCAGAGCGTTGAATAACGTCACTCTTACCGAAACCATGTTTCTAAACACAAAGTTCGGCACAAATATCTTTGCGATTACCGCCGAACGACTGGCGCTTAGCACAGGGCAGTTATCCACGCTGGTCATTATTCATCGGGAGTCTATGTAATGAATAACACCAAATTCCCCGTAATTGAAAAAGCCCGTGCATGGTTCTATCGCCAGCCGTCAGCCCAGCAACAGAAATATAAAAAGTGGGGCACGATTGGCGCGTTCGCCCTTGTCGCCCTCGGCGTGTATTACCTCACCGGACAGAACGAAAAAGCGCCGCGTGTTGCTGAAGTGCAAAAAGATGTCTCACCTCAGAAAGCCGAGAGCGTCATTCAGGACGATATCGTGACAACCCTGGGCGCACAGATCAAGCAACAGGGAAACACTATTGACCAGAAGGTGAATGATGCCGTGGCTGATGCTATCAGCAAAGGACAATTCAATCTCGCGCCCCCTTCCCAGACTGGTCAGGGGACAGCTACCCTTTCCACTCCCACACAGCCGGGGGCTGCTCAACCTGGGCAAAATTCCGCTGCTACCGGCAGCGCAGCGCCTGAATATCCTGGTATGGCAAACTACCCTGCCCCGTTGAATAACGGCGGTGCTGCTGATGCTAATCCTGATCAAGCGGCTGCGCCTATTGAAACACAGTGGCTCGGTGGCATTTCCGAAGGTAACGGTGATATCCCTCTTAACACACCTGAAGCGGATTCTGCCGCAAAAAAGAATACGATCCAGTTGCCGGTTGGATTTATGAAAGCAAAACTTCTGGTCGGCGTTAACGCGCTCACCGGGGAATACGGTTCTGAAAACCCGCAAACACTGATGTTCAGGGTACAGGCTCCGGCACAACTTCCCAACTTCATCAAAATGAACCTGCGTGGCTGCTTCAATATCTCCAACGTGAGCGGCAACCTCAGTTCAGAACGCATCATCGTCCTTCCCGTCTCGATTCACTGCATGACGATGGACGGGCGCTATATCGTTGAAGGTCAGGTTAAGGGATTTGTCTCTGACCGTGACGGGAAGCGCGATATGTCAGCGCGTGTTGTATCCCGCGCTGGCCGTCTGCTCGCCGGTACTGTACTCGCAAAATCCGTTGAAGCCTTTGCCAATGTCATCGGCAATCAGAGCATTCAACAGAACGTTTCACCTCTCGGTAGCATTAACACCATTAAGCCCGACGAAGCCGTTAAGAACGGTGCTGCTACGGGTGTGGCAGGTGGTTTCACCGAAGTCTCGAAGTATCTGCTCAATCTCGCACAACAAACCTCTCCGGCACTGGAAACCGGCCCCGGTAAAGACGTCATGCTCTTTATCCAGGAAACCGCTGAACTCACCATCAAAGAAGTAAGGATCAAATAATGAACATGACAAAACTTAGCCTGTTACTGATTTCTGCTTTCATCCTTACCGGCTGCTCTATCCTGCCGTACCACAACGATTTCGCGTGTAAACTGGAGGACGGTTACGGTCAATGTATCTCGTCTGATGATGCCTACACTGAAGCGACAACCGGCGCGAGTATGGGCCATGCCATTACTGAAGATGGGGTACAGAACGACCCAAAGGAATCTGCCGCTAAAACTGCGGCCAGCGCTGATGCACCAAGTAAACCCGCATCTGCCGCCTATGCCAGTTACCGTGATCGTGTATACGAACAAACGGCCAAACTTATCGATGCACCTCAGACGCCAGTCGTGCGCCAGCCGACTGTCGTCCGAACTTTAATTATGTCCTACTCTCCGGGGCTGGATGAGCAAACTGCCTACATGCCTCGCTACGTCTTTACCATGCTGAACGGGCCTAAATTCGTCCTCACTGACTATCAGTTATCGCGTGACGATGCAGCACCGGCATTCCTGACAGGAGGGAAAGGCTGATGCTTAAAACCTTACAACGTATAATTGAGAAGCATGTATTTCTCAAAGATGAAGTAACAAAATCAGACGTTCTGGGTCTGGCCGCTCGCGATCAGCCCAGTGAATATCTGCCCTACTTCAATTTTCAGGAACGCCTGCCCGGTGAGCAAGCAGACAGCAACTCGTTTCTGAACTTCGATAATACGATTGGCTGGATTTGGGAACTTAAGCCACTGGCCTTTTTAGGCAATGACAAGCTCGATAAGCTTCATAGCGTCATTCGTTCACAGTTTCCAAAAGGAACAGTGTCGCAGTGGATTCTCTTTCCCGATCACAACATGGAAGATTATCTACAGAAGTATCGCGACATTCGTAATACCGATGACCCCATTACCGCAATGAACGTAGAGGCAATGGACGCATTTATTCGTCGGGGTGCTGAAGGTGTGGAAAAAATGCGTAATCTTCCTATACGTAATTTTCGCCTTTTCCTCGCGATTAAGAATGAGCAGCGTATTTCAGAAGAATTACTTGTTTCCATTGAGCAAGCGCTCGAATTCATGGAGCCGCGCCGCTGGCATGCCTCTGACTTGGTTAAATGGGCTTCCGAGTTTTTCAGTGGCAAGCCCTCAAAAGGGCTGTATGACCCAGAGCGTCAGTTACGCAAGCAGATGAGTGTTACAAATCTGGATTTCTCCCTGCCTGGGTCAGTTAGCAAAATTGGTGATCGTTACGGAATTTGTCTGTACCCGAACGTTGTTCCGCAGAGTGGTAATACTCCGCTGCGTACCAACGAACTTTTTGGCGGCTTTATGGGGCAGGAAGATGATATTCGACAAATAAAATCTCCCTTTATGTACACCCTGACCGTCATTTATGACGATCTGAAAAAGAATATCTCTGATAAGGCGACTCAGACGATGTTTCAGCGCGTGGGGGCGAGTCTCGCCGCCGCGTTAAATCAACGTATTATTGAATTTGGCATCATGCAGAACATGATTGCCAAGCAAAGCAAATTTTCTTACATCATCCCGCAACTCTGGGTATTTGGCGACACAGAGCAGGCTGCGGTTGTCGCCGCAGGCCAGGCAAAAAGCATCTGGGAAGGTTTTGATTTTGAAATGATGTATGAAACCAACATTAAGCAGGTGATGTTCTACACCGCGCTGCCTTTTGGTTTTTATAACATCGAGAACAACATTGAGACGATAGATCGTCATTTCTATCTCGATAATGAAAACATTACCCGCTTCCTGCCTGTTCAGGGCGATTTTCGCGGCGGTGGCCGTCCCGTGCAATCGTATATCGGTCGTAAAGGCCAGAATATCAGTATTGACATGTACGATCCCCGAGCCAATGCGCACAACTTTTCCGTTATTGCCGAAACAGGGGGAGGTAAATCCTTCTTCCTGAATGACATGGTTGATTCATACCTGAGTATTGGCGCAAAAGCCCGAATCATGGATTTGGGTAAATCCTACGAAAAGCTCACCCGCATTCGCAAAGGCCGGTACATTGACTTCAATCTTGAGAAGCCGATTTGCATCAACCCACTCGACTTTACCTGGAACGATGCAGAAGACCTTGCACAAAATATTTCCACGGCTCAAATCGTATTCAGTGCATGTGCCTACGCATTTACCAGTCAACCTGTAGACGAAATTGAAGCCAACCTGATTGACCGCGCCTGTAAATTTGCAATAACTGATGGTCAGCAGTTACGCGGAACGAATGCCATTACTGACTACCTCAAATCCTCTAAGTTTCTTGATTCCGAATTTATGGATAAAACATCAACCAGTGCCGATACCCTTCGCCTTAAAGGTGGAAACCTGGCTTTTCTGCTTGATAATTTTACATCCGAGGGTCATTACGGGGCATTCTTCACCGGCCCTACCACTTTTAATATTAAAGATGACCAATTCGTCTGTACCGATATTGAAAAGCTCCGCGCTGTAAAACAACTCTTTTATCCGATGATCGTTAATCTGATGAACGCCATTACGATGGATTTGTACCTGTCCGACCGAACCACTCCCAACATCATTCTCGTTGAGGAAGTCGCGTCTATGTTGCAAAAAACAGGCTTCGTTACGATGGACGGTTTAACCCAGATGATCAACGAATGCTACCGTCGCGCCCGTAAGTATCGGGGTGCAATGGGTGTCGTCCTTCAGTCTCCACTTGATTATCTGGCTCTGCCAGGTCTGGGGGACGTTGTTAAATCAAACGCCCAGTGGCGCTATTACCTCACGTCCAGCATGTATGACGAAGCGGCCAGTAAAGGTGTGCTACCCAATATAACCGGTGGATTCCCTCTCAAGCTGTTGCGCAGTGTCCGTAACGCACGTCCTAACTATGGTGAAGTGTTCATTGACAGTCCTTTAGGGATGGGGGTAGCCCGGCTGTGCGTCGATAACTGGCGATACTGGATTAACACCTCCGATGGTAAAGATGTTGCGGCATTCGATCTGCTACTCAAACAGGGGAAAGAGCCAGTCGAAGCCCTGCAACAACTCTCTGGCGTGTCAGCAACTCTGTTAAAAGCCGGGTGACGCATGAAGACACTCCCTATCCTGCTGGGAGCATTTATGCTCCCGCTTTTTGCGCATGCGCAAATCAGTGCAACGCCTGATCCAAAAAAAATAAATGAAAGCAAAGACGTGGCCGGTGCTATTTCCTCCACCGTAAAAGGCAAAACAAGTAACGCCTCCCGCCTAAATGAAAGTCAGATTCGCCCGGTTTCGGGCGATAACAATATGAAAACTTACGACGGCAAGACGACGTTCAATGGCAAAGCTGTCTGCAAAGGGTCATCTGAATTCATGCGCATGCTGGTACAACCCTCCACTAACGGTAATCTGAAAATTCTTAACATCATGCAGGATACCGATCTTAACGGAAGTCTTGATATTACGACTTCGCCGGGCTGGGATGTGTCTGTGGTATGCAGTAATGGGTTCCAGACATGCACCGATGCCAATAACGCGGCGACCTGCACCTCCTGGGCGTGGGTAGCAAATGCGCAGAACTATCAGTTAGGCCGTAAAAGCGTTGCCATGAGTGAACTGGGTGGTTGTTACTGCATCAACAACAGTTGTGGCAATAACCTCGCCTGGAACAACCTCAGTCAGGTGCTGAACGACCTCGGAGGTGGTGCGTCACAGGCGCTGTCACGCGCAAATCCCTGGTTCACATTGAGCCAGATAAAGGTAGACGGTGTATCGGCATCCTTTGTCGGCGGCGATACCGCATCCTGCTCGATGGGAGATTCAGAGGGTTTCTTTGGCACGGCTGATGGCAAGAAAATCCTGACCTATCAGGATAATTACAATGCGATGAAATCCGATGCTAATTACACGGCTAAAACCAGTGATGCTTATCGAATGATTACTGATGGGAGCCTAAATCCTAACGAAAAATCAGATATCTATAACTGTGACATTAACCGAAATATCGCTCTTGATGAGCCTAAGCTTAATGAAATTATCGCCTTTGACGGAGGGCAAGGTTCCGTACAGCAATGTGGTTCTGACTGCCTGCAACTGGTTCTTGGCAGGCTGGGTGATAACTACTGGAGCGGTTCATGTAAATACTTCGAGGTTGATTCCAACTTTTTTATTAAGGATCACACCCGCATAGCCAGTGCCACACTGGTTAATGCTGTATTTGATGACTGGATGCAGCTCTGGGCCGGGGATAAAGTCGTCTGGAATGGCCCTTATGGAAACTGGAACGATGCTGGCCCTGTTCCCGGTGCGTGTGAACTCAGTAAGTCCTGGAACGTTTCTCCTAATCTGGATTTTAAGCAATACCTCAACCAAAACGGCCAGGTTAAATTCAAAATCCGCGTAGAAGTCTCTGGTGAAGGTGAGGGTTATGCCCTTGTTCGCCTGAAAGCCGATTTGTCGTGCCGCGAAGGTAAGGAATATACAACTAATACCTGCACAGCTTATGAGAATGACCAAAACTGCCAGTTAGTTGATGAAACGGTTGATGGCGTGAAAACATTTATCGGCAATATCAACACCGGGTTGATCCCTTTACCGCAAACTAAAACGTTACAGGGCAGCTTCTGTTCTTTACCTGTCAAACGGGACTGGTTCACAAAGAAACGCGCGTATCGTTGCAACCGCAAAGTGGATTTCAACTTCGACAATATTATCGAACGTAAAGCCTACATTAATAAAACCGTCACGCCTGGCGACTATCAGGACAAAATGTTCTCGAATGGCAAAGTCTCTTATGGATCTGGAGATTTGTTCTGGCCCGATATGCCTACTGTTGGCCCATGTATCAATATGTGTAAAACGCGCAAGGCAAAAACAACACCTGATATGGCTATAAGTGGTCAGGTTGATCAGAACAATAAAGCGGGAATTACTAAGTATGACAATTTTTATTATGAATGTGACGCCAGTAATGCCTGCCCTGCGGAACCCGGTGAAGAAGTCATTAAAGCCTGCCAGTGCCTGAATGAATTTGCTGAAGCATCAGCGATTATGCAGGTTATTCGTCAGGCAGGTCAGGACATGATTTGTAGTTCTGGTAATACCAAAAAGCCTGATGGCAGCGCTAAATAAGGTGACAACATGGAATATCTAAAAAAAATACTTAGTTTGGTTCTTATATTCACACAATTAGTCATGCTTATTGGAGTTATGCCTGCGCGAGCAGAAAATCCAGTCGCTCCTAATTACGTGTGCGGCCAAGATTTGAATAGCAATGGTTATCTGGGCGATGAGGGCGAATACCAGTCATGTAAGACAGCCACTATAAATCACTCAGCACCGGCGGATACATTTTGCTTACCGGGCTATTCCATGCAGCCCAGCGGCAGGTGCGCCCGGTTCAGTTATGCACCAATCAACAATCAGTGCCCACAAGGAACCTATATCCAGAATGGTCGTTGTTTAAAGGAAGAATATCTAGCGGCGCAGGCTTATTGCCCTTCAGGGACAGTGAAGGTTGGTAATGTTTGCCAGTCCTACAGCTATACTCCTGCGAGTCAGGTGTGTCCGTCTGGCTCGTATGTTCAGAACGGAAGATGTATCACCGCTTCTCAGATTGAACCCGTTCAAGGTTGTATTTCGCCATATACCTATAATCCCTATAACCCTCCTGAGCTAGGTTGTCGATATTTAGTACCACAGAGTAACAAAAATTGTGGTTTGGTTCCCGCCTCACAGCGACCACCTGGATATACATTTTCTCAAGGCTTTGAGCTTGGAGCAGAGAAAGGTTGTTTATATCAAAAACCTGTCGATAACATTTGTTCACAAGGAGTTATGAGCAGTGGGATGTGCGTATTCAATACCGATAAAGGCCCAGTATCATTAGTTTGTCCGAGCGGCTCAGTAGTTGAAAATGGTCAGTGTAAAAAAACAACTGTTTCCGATCTTAACTATTTGTGTAATGTGGGAACATTCACTAACGGACAATGTAAAGTTACCAGTGATGCAGGGCCAGTTTCACTTGTTTGCCCTCCATTATATATAATCGAAAATGGACAATGTGTACTGACCTCTATTTCAGATACACAGTATAAATGTAATCAGGGTGGATTAAATGGCACACAATGTAAGTGGAATACTTCTGAAAACTATTGTCCTATCGGCGTAGATAATGCTTGCCTGAATAATAATGGTGGCGCGGGGTGTTCGTCTAACAAATGCATCGATATCACGCAAAACAAACCCGTTGATGAGGGTAACGTTGACGGTTCGATGTTGGTTGATGATGGGAAAAAAAACGAAGATGGCGTTTGCATGGATCAGCTTTTCATCTTCAGTGGCCGTGGACAGGATTGTAAGCTCGCCGGTATCGATACTGCGTATAAAAACTGCTGTAAAAGTGAAGGGAAAGTCTTCACAGATGGCGCAGGTGCGATGGGAACGGTATCCACTGCGGCCAGCACTGTATCCAAAGTCTACGGCGCGGCCCAGGAAGCCTACACCTACTATACCGTCGCAATGCAGGCAACCGGTGATGCTGCTGTAGCATCTTCAATGGCTGCTCAGGGTTTTGGCAATGCGATGATTGTTGCCTTTGACCCGACAAGCCTAGCAATTTCCATAGCCATTTACTTTGCCATGCAATATCTGATGAAAGCCTGCGATCAGACCTCGATGGAAACCGCTATGCAGGCAGGCTCTGGTTACTGTCATGAGGTTGGGACTTACTGCAAAAAGAAAATCCCTCTGCTGGGATGTGTGCAAAAGGCGACGTCCTATTGCTGCTTTAACTCCAAGCTCGCACGAATCATCCATGAACAGGGTCGTCCCCAACTGAAGAACTTCAACGGCTGGGGCGATGCCGGTTCACCACAATGCCGAGGATTCTCCCCGGATGAATTTCAGGCGCTTGATTTCAGTAAAATTGACCTGAGCGAGTACGTGGAAGACATGGTGAAAAAGGCCACGGATGAAATTCAAAGTAATGTTAATCAGATAACGCAGGACTTTTACGAGAAAACTAATTAAAACCAAATGTGAGCACTATAATAGTGCTCACATAACCTAGTAAAAACAACACGATATAGCATGCAATCAGACAGCATTCCTTAATCAAAAATTTGGTGTGTCATTTAATCAATTCTGGTTTATGATATAAATTCATATCACGGAACAGTGACGCATCATGCTTAAATTGACCGCTCTCCTTCTCAGCGCTGGCCTGACATTATCGGCCAGCGCTGCAAGCGTTAGTAATACGATCGGACAGGTCTACGAAATCGCTGAACCTGACGCACTGGCTGAAATCGAACAACGCGTCCGGGCAGTAGACTGGTCTAAGGAATTGAACAAAAACCGGGAGTCCTGGGCTACATTTCAGGGGATTCCATTACCTGCGGCCAAAGAAACCCGCACCCGCTACCACGTCCCTTTTTATACTTCTCTGGTTGATGTTCCTGACCAGAACGGCAAAGTGCTGTACCCGAAAGGCTATACCTTCAACCCACTTCAGTTTGTCCATCTTCCTCAGCGTATCGTTGTGATAAGCCCCGGTCAGGAAGAATGGCTTAAGGCCAACGCGCAGAGTACAGACATGGTGCTCTATACGCATGGTGATGTCATACGCAAGAGCGATGCCATCAACCGCCCCGCGTTTATTCTCGATGCCACGCTGAAACAGCGTCTGGATATACAAGTCACGCCAACCGTTGTGACGCAGGAAGGTTCTCGCCTGGTCATCAATGAATACGAATGGCAAGCCGATAAAAAGCACTCTACGGCCATGCTTCGGGCAATGTCCAGTGACATGCTCAGTGCCACTTCAGAATTGATGGCAACCGCGTTTAATACGCTGATCCCTGCGGCACATGCTGAGTGCAAAACGTCATTCCTGAATCCTGTGACTGACATTGGCTGGTCTTGTATTTTCCCGATGCGTATCGCCGGTGTTCAGATAGTTGGTGGCGAAGAAAATCCCGGTTCAGCAGACTCACCCGTATGTGTGTGTAAAGGCGGGTCGATCCCCCGAATTGGCCTGCGCACTTCCTTCTGGGAGCCAAAACGCATTATCGATACCGTTTCCGATCCGTACTGCATGATGCCTCTCGGCACATCCCTGAATACGCCTAAGCCTGGAACGCTTGGCGGTGGCCTTAATGAAAACAACGGGTCTAAACGCGCATTCCAGCAAGCTCACTATTACATTTTCCCGGCCTGGAAAATCCTCGATATGTTTTACGACATTCCCTGCCTGGACGATGAAGGGTATGACGTGGCGATGATGACGGAGATCCTGCCTCAGTGGAACAACGACATCCTGAGTCTGATTATTAACCCTGAAGCCCTTCTTTTCGCTAATCCTATATCCACCATCACCTGCTCTGCTGATGCGGCTGCGGCCTCCTTCGGCATGCCCCTGAATGCCCTGTTCTGGTGTATGGGGTCATGGGGTAATGCTTACCCGCTATCCGGCTCCATAACCTCTACAGATTATGTTGAAGCCAATGCCGGTATCGCCGCCAGAACCATTTACATGATGGGCCGACTCGGTTTGCTCTGGAATACCTCAGCGGATGGTTGCTACCGCGAACTGGCCCCTATCTGGCGTAAAGACCGCTTTAAGCTACAAATGATGCGCCCGGCCAGAAGCACAGCCTGTATTCCTCTGGGCCGCGAAGGTCTGTTGTGGACAGGCGGCAAGCACGATCCGCGAAAAGATAATTTCATGTGGATGATGTTTGAAAAGAAAGACTGCTGCGTGAGTTATCAGGGTTCGGTTCTTTAAATTTATTCATTTGCGCATGCGCAAATTATTAAAGGGATAAACGATGAAATTCATTATTTCGAATAAGCATATTACCTTCACGCTGCTGTTTATATTTCTGCTGTGCGTTTTTGGCGGCAAAATTTCAGCGGCCATTGTTAACGAAACGGCTCTTGTGCAATGGCTGACTGAGAACCGTATTAATAACGTCTTTACCGGTGCTGATTTCTCCATCCTGCCTGCGGTCGCTGTATTGGCTGTGATTTACCTCCTGAGCGCTGTCCTTCAAAGCGTCCTTATTGTGCTTCTTGACCTTTGGGACTACCTGACAACCCCTCCGACTGTCACGTCGGTTCAAAAGGACACGGCTATCCCGCAGGCGAAGTCCTCTGAAGAATCCCTGAAGTCTGAGCCAACGATGGGCGAACTGCCAGTGGATGATAAATCAACAGAGCCGAAGGACAAGCAACCATGAAGAACAGCCACATCATTCTTCTTGCTGCCCTTGCATCGTTCGGGGTCTATGCGACCGGTAATAACAGCCTGTCCATCGATATCACCCCGGAAATGATGGCGGCAGCAAATAAGGCCAATACCGGATTAGCAGAGAGCGTAAGCGGTGACAAACACGCGTCCTCACGGCAGTTTGCGGCCTCTGTCGCTGAGTTCTCCAGAAGCAATGAATTTCGTGAAAAGCAGAATGCCGTTAAAGCCCAGGTATTAGGTTCCAGTGGTCTGAACAGCGATCCTGAAGAAGAACAGGGGCCAAAGCTTGCCGGGAATCAACTGGTGATGTTCGTTTCCAGCAGCATGCCGCTCAATACCCTGCGTAACTACGCCAGGGATTTATCAAAAGTCGGCGGCGTAATGGTGATGCGGGGAACAGTCGGCGGGATCAGCAAAATGCAGGAAACCATAAATCTGACGCGCAGCGTACTTGTCGCCAACCCTACGTGTGAAGGAGCAAAGTGCAAAATGTGGGGTACAGAAATGCTGATTGATCCGATGCTTTTCCGGCTCTACGACATTAAAAGAGTTCCTGCATTGATATATCAGCCCGATATGCACATCCAGAGTTACTGCGATGGCCTTGAGAATGCAACCAAAGCGTCTGCGGTGGTGTATGGGGATGCCTCTGTGCGCCGCTTGCTGGAACGCATGAACGTCATATCGCCTGACGCAAAGGTTAAGGCTCTGGTAGAACGTCTGGAGAAAGCATGATGCGAGCGATCCTGAAATCCCGTAAACGCCTATCCAGTGATGCCCGGAGACTCATCAATACCACCACGATTGCGCTGAGTCTGGCGTTTGCTTACAGCCTGTTCACGCACATTTTAATCCCGGCAACTCACAGCGTTAATCCTCGTGTTCTCTATCGCGCCGGTGAACAGGCCACGCAGCAGAATGACTATGTGAAATTCCAGCGTACCGATGATTACCTGCCCAATGGCAAAGCCTGGCTCGTTAAACGGCTGGGCTGTGTGGCCGGGCAGTATCTCTCCCGTATTGGCAATCAGTTCTATTGCGATGGCGAACAAATTGCGCAGGTCATGTTGCGCGATACCAACGGCAAAAGTCTCCCTGAGTTTACGTATACCGGCACGGTTCCTGAAGGTCAGGCTTTTGCCGTGGGTGATACCGCGAACAGTTATGACAGCCGTTACTGGGGCTTTATCCGCATGTCTGATACCGAAAAACTCATTCCCCTTATCTGAATGATTTGCGCATGCGCAAATGACCGATAGAACGAGGACGATATGTGCAAAAAACTTATAACCCTGACGCTGATTAGCCTGGCATTCCATGCCACGGCCAGCGCCAGTGCCGAACCCGTCAAGAACAACCCGAAACATGGCCTGTTCTGGTATGAAACGCCAAAAAAAGAAGAAGAAAAGAAAGCCGAAGCCAAATACCCGCGTCCGGTCGTGCCTTCTCCTGATGAACTCTTTCAGATGCACCCCAAAGATATGCAGGAATTACTGGATAAAACCCGCGACTACGCGGTGTATAAGCTTTCCCCGGATGCTGTGCTTGATTACTACAAAGTCCAGGACGCGACACGGCGTAAAGCTTCTGCATTCACTAACCTGACCGGCTACGTGATGCTCGATAACCCTTCACTGAATGCGGCGCAGGACTACCCCATTACCAATCCGGGAAATGCTGAGAAACAGCGAGAGCGCCAGAAATCCAAAAACGACCTGCTCCAAAAGAACCGCAACGAATACGCGTTGTTGTTTTTTACCGAGCCAAAATGCGGATTTTGCGTACAGCAATCCCGAATTCTTGAAAACTTCCAGCGCGATAGTAGCTGGTATATCAAACAGATTGATATTACCCGTGAACCTGCCGCCAAGAAGAAATTTAACGTAGACCGTGCGCCCGTCACGATCCTTATAAAACGTAATGCGCCTGATAAATGGATGCCTGTTTCTGTTGGTGTGGATTCACTCGATAACCTTCGCACCAGTATTTACAACATGACGCGGGTATTAAACGGCGATACCGATCCCCGCCAGTTCTTCACCAATGAACAACAGCAGGGTGGATTCTTTGATCCTCTTAAAGGAACGACCAAATGAATATTGCAAAATTTGCTCTGTTATTGCTGTTACTCATTCTGAAGCCGTTGCAGGCTTCGGAATACACGCCATCTTCCGTGCAGCAGGAAGCACAGGGTATGAGTCAGTATCTTTATAAAAACAGGCTCAATTATGCCCTTTTGTATTTCGTTCAACCCGGCTGCGCTTATTGCCAACAACAGTTGCCGGTGATGGGTGAGTTTCAGGCCCAGACAGGTTTGTATGTAAAGACCATCGATATCATTCAAAACCCGGAAGTACGGTCAAAATTTAACGTCAACGCCACGCCGGTCATTGTGCTGATCAAACGCAATGGCAGTGCCAGGAACTGGCAGACCGTATCAATCGGGTACTCCCCCCTTCTGACGCTTCGTTCTGACGTTTTCAAGCTGGTTCGCCTTATGAACGGCCACGCAGCTCCCGGACAGTATCAGGCCCGTACTCAACCTAATGCGGCAACGCAAATTACCCAATAGGTATTAAAGATGAAGAAACTAATGCGTTTTGGCCTCCTTTTCATTGCCGCCATTTCACCTCTGGCGGCAATGGCCGATAACTGGGCTGATAAGTGGTTTGATAATGCTGTGTATGACTCACCGAGCAGCTTCGACAGCCAGAAACGGGGATATTACACAATGGGGGGATTTACCGCCCGAACCACAACCAGTACCGATTACCCGATTACCATTTCTCCCCCACGCCTTTCCGTAGGCTGTGGTGGTATTGACGGATTTCTGGGAGGATTCTCGTTTCTTGATCCTGATTTTCTGGTTGAAAAGGCGCAACGCGCAATGCAGGCCGCCCCCTATGTGGCCTTTGATATGGCCCTTAAAACGATGTGTAAGGAGTGCGCTGACACACTGGGGAAAGTCGAGCAAATTACAAACTTCCTGAACGGCATTCAGCTAAATGAATGTGCGATGGCAAAACCTATTGCAACAGCAATGGTGGAACGTGATCCCCAGGCGCTTCAGGGATTATGGACAGAAATTACCGGCACAAAAAACCTTGAAGAAGCGACCGACCGTATGTGGAGCGATACCACATCAAAAATTAAAGCTGCCGATGACAAACCTATCGCTGACCTCAAATCAATGATTGCGGGTTGCCCTGCTGACTTCCGTGATTTGATGCAGCACGGTTCCGTTGTTCAGCGAGCGGCCTCCAAAGTGGGGATGTCTGATTTTGCCGATACTATTCGCGGCTATCTTGGGGATGTGTGGATTGAAGCGAAGACTAATGACAAAATCCCCGTTGCCAAAAGCATCACCAGTTGCCCTCAGAACAAGCGCTTTTCTCTCGATGACATGCTCAATGGCCGCTCTTATATCAAGACCATCGACCAACAATGCGTACCGTCAGGCTCCCGCCCGGTTCGCACGGTTGTTTATCAGAAAATGGAAAGTATACTGACGCGCATTAAAAACAACCAACCGCTGAACAGCGAAAACCAGGCATTCATCAACCAGACCAACATTCCGGTATACGCCATTCTGAAGCAGTCGGTCGTCTCCGGTCAGGATCAGGTCATGCTGAACGTTCTGAGCGAATTTGTTGGCCTCTATTACACCTACTACATCTTTACCGATTTATACCGCAATTCGGAAAACACCTTTAACAAAGTCAATGAAATGGTATCGACGCCGTTAAGCGACCCGAATGCCGGTTCTAAGCCGTGTCGGATGGATCTGTTTAAACCGGCCATTGCGAAATTTGACGATTTGATTGTGCAGTCCCGCGATGCTGGCGTGAAAGTGGAAGCCGAATTTAACAGCAAATTGCAGTCCTACATGCTCAACCAGAGCTTTATCAAATCGGTCGAGACGGAAGATCGTCAGGGCCAGACAGACCGCGCTGCCGGGAGTTTACGTTGATGAAGAAACAGCACATTCTTTTACTGGCGCTCCTGTGCGCCAGTCCTTCAGCCTTTGCGCTTGATGGCGAATACGTGGTGATGGGAGGGTTCTCAACCATCGTTAACGCATTCACACGCCTGAAACTGATGTTTAACGACAACGAATACAAAACCATGATTTCGGCATTCGTAGTCGTCGGCATGGTGGCGGCATTACTGCTTAAATCAGCTAAAGGTGGTCTGGAATTTCTGGAAACAGGCAAAGGTCAGATGGGACTCGGCTGGCTCTATCTGACAGTCGTCGGGACACTGTTCTACTTCGGCCTGGTAACACAAAAAGGAACCATTCATATCTACGACCAGAGCCGTAATCAGTACCAGGCTGTGAGTGGCATCCCCGACTTTTTGATAGCCACGGCAACCGTCACTAATTCCGTCTATCAGGCGTTTGTGGATATGTCGAACCGCAATACAGCCACCACAACGCGGTTTACGGGAGAAGGTACGCCAATCAAGATGTTGCTTGGCGTACTGAACCGCAATGGCGCACAGTTTGATCCTTACCTGACGGATAACATCAGGACGATGTGGAATCAGTGCTCCGCAGTGGCTCAGTCTCGCGGATTTGATCCCCGTACATTGAAAACCGGCTCATCCGTTCTGGATGTGGTTTCCGCGCTGGCTCCGCTTCGCAATCAGGCGGTTTATACCCAATGGTATAGCCCTTCCAATCCGGCAGGGGCAACTGTCACCTGTGACCAGGCATATGTGTCGCTGAAAAGCGATCTGGGCAACCCTGCGTCTTACAATGCCCGTCTTCGGGATGTTTGTAGTAAAAACGGCTACCAGGTCGCGGATGCAGCACAGTTCGCTGACTGTAAAGGCCGCATGGAAGAAGGATTGCAGACCATTTTCTCTGCCAATGGCTTATCCCTGAACACCATTATGAGCAACATCGTTGTTTCTCAGGCCATTGCGGATGCCATGCTTCAGAATAACCCTGAAGTGGCCGCAAGCATGATGGCTAACCGCGCCATGATTAACGGCGGGATGGCTGACGCTATCACTAACCCGGAATGGCTGAGCTTTATCATGTCCGGTGTCATTGCCATCATTCTTTCCATCACCCCCTTGCTGTTGCTGCTCGTATTCACCCCGTTACTCGGTAAGGCACTGACGCTGCTGTTAGGTCTGTGGATCTTCATTACCACCTGGCAGATTGCTGACACATTACTATTGCAGGCGGGTACGGATGAAATACTCACGGCCATGAGTGATATTCGCTCAATGGGGCTGGGTATCGATGCGGTTCAAATGGGGCCATCCTCCACCATGAAAGCCATGTCCGTAATGGCTTCCGCAAGGGAAACAGCCGTTCAGATTGCAATGCTGGTCGCTGCAATGTTTGGCATCAGTGCTTATGGCCTCGGTGCGTTCGGTCAGAAAGCGATGGGACGGCTGGATCGCGTTACTGAAGAAGTCAGTGATAAAGCCTTTACCCCTGAAGGAAAAGGCGCACAAATTAACGCCATGCGTCAGGGCCATGCCACACTGCAAACGGCTGCGGAAGTCGGCAGCATCGAGCAAATGAGCAATGCCACTTCGTACCGTGACACATCGGATACCTTCAGTTCCAACCTTCAGATTCAGGGGCTTGGTGGCGGTGTTGGTACAGCGGCACAGCGTTCCGCGTCAGTGGACGCTGGTCGTTCAACGGGTACGGTTAAAGGTTATGAAGGGGGAAATGTTGGGGGTGGTTATATGCCTGCTGAAGCCACGGCCATGACCTCCACGCAAGCCTCGGTCGGTGACGGAAGGGGCCGTGAAGCGGCTGCGGATAGCGCCGGTATGAACGTCACAGATATGACGGCATTGAATACCGGTGTCGGCACGACAATGCAGACGTCTGATGCAAAATCGAACCTACAGCACGGCGGGGGGCAACTCGATACACTGGCCGCGCAGCAACGCGATGTGCATGGTACAGAGCGTAGTGTGCAGATTGGTCATGCTGGCGGGGTTCGTGACGCAGCCAGTGCCGCAGGTAAATCGGTTACGGCATTTAGCAGGGAAAGTACGGCAACCAGCCAGACCAGCGAACACGCATCCGGTCAGGGCCAATTGCAGGCCGCAGGCTCACTGACAGGCATGCACTCACGCGGTGTTTATACTGCCGGTGCTGAAAGTGATGAACGTCTTGGCCGCACTCAGGCGCTCCATAACGCATATGACGAAAACGGCGGCATCACCAGTGGCGTCACGGAATCACAAACTGAGCATTTGAAACAGAACCTGAGCGATATGCGCGAGCAACGCGCCAACGTCAACGAAATTGGGGCGGCCACAGGAACATCGGAACCGGAATCCCGTACTATCCTCTCTGCGGCTCGTTCGGCAGAACAAATGGGTACGCTCGAAGGGAATCACTACAGCCCTGAGCAAATGCAGTCAAACAGCGCCTGGTCTAGCGAGAAAGGCGCGAATGTCATTCAGGGTGAAAAAGCAGTATTCAATGAAACCGGGAAATCCATGCCAGCTACAGCGCAACGCCGGGGTGAAATTGAGACACATACCACTCTGGCCGAGCAAGGCAAGTTTGACACTGTTAGCAATGTGATAGGGGGCGATGCGCCAGCGGCTGATGCTATCGCCGGGGCAAATACCAACATGGCCGTGACTAAAAACGAAGCTCAACAACTGGCTAACAATGGCCTGCTTGATCCGATTCAGGTTCAGGCAATCCCGGATAACTCAGTCGGTACGGTTCACATGGGTCTGCGACTGGGTGAAGATGGAAAAGCTGTTGCGACATCAAGCGTGGCAACCGGTCAGAGCACGTCCATCGATAACAGCTTCCGCAACGACAGCGGTCAGACAATGGGTACAGAAACAAGTGCGATCCAGCAGCTTGAAAGCCCGCAGGCAGTTAACCAGTTGCTCACGGCCAGTGAACACAAACTGTCCGGGTCTTCGCCGTTGACGTTTGCGACTGAGGCATCCCGCGCCCTTAATCCGATTTACAACCAGGCCCAGCAAGCGCTGTCAACTAACTCGACGGCAGCCAGTGCAGGAATTTCGACTCCAGCTATCGCCGGGCTGTTTGGGCTTAGCGCAAGTGCTGTAGCTCAGGTAGAGCTGTCGAATGTAAATAGCGGATCAATTGATCTGAACACCGCCTTATTCCAGCACAAGGTTGACGGTTATCGCCATGAAGCTGAAAAATCGGCTGATGCGATGTCTCTTACCGGTGCTAAGCGCGACCAATACATTACGGATATGGTGGCCCCTCAAGCCGCGACACTCTTCCAAAAGGTTAAGGAGGGCTATACTGAGTTATCGTCCAGTAATGCTGATAAGTCTACAGGCAACGATATGCGAACGCCTGCCACTCCCCAGGGTGAACAGCAAGTATCCACCCAGCCACGGGAAAACATGTTCTCCGCAAACGGGGCAGGAAGTCCACAGGAGTATATGGCAATGCAGCGCCAGCAACATCATCAGCCAGCCCCACGGGATAAGCCAGCAGGTCTTGAGGGAAGTCAAACCGGCAGTGTAAACAAGGATGATGATTCTACGTCCTCGGCGCACCCCCCTGTAAATCTGGAAAGCTCTCAGCAAGGCATACCTGTTGAGGCTGATACCGGCTCTAAACAGGGAAACATACCGCGTTAAACCCTACCCCGCACTTGCATAGATAACACTAATGTGTTACAGATTAAGTGCGGGGATTTAATTTTATTGTTGATGAACCGACCATAATGATGAGGATACGCTATGAAAAAATGGCTTGCTACACTCATTGATGACCTGAAATATTTAGGTTCTGAAGTGAAAAAAGAATGCGCTAATATAGAGGTAACTCCGGCAGCAAAAGTGACAGATTCAGCTAAACCACATTTGCCGGTATATATCCCTTTTGATTCGAAATGTCCCGGTACGAATGTAAAATTTTATCGTCACTAATTTGCGCATGCGCAAAAATGCAGAACAGCCGTCTGCATTTTTTTTGTCATACTATGATACAAATTTATATCATGGTGCTATATGCTTAAACCTGTTTGTATTTTTACCGCGCTATGTCTTCCGATGACGGCAGGAGCAATCGAACTGACCGCCGCAGACAGTGCAGCATCACAAAAAATTCAATATATGCAGCAACGGGCAGGAACCGATCATTCCCGGATGGCCGCTTATATTCAGGCTGACCAGGTGTTTACGCAGTGGTGCGGAAAACCGGCAACCGTCAGGGATTTGAAACGGATTACGGCACAGGAGGGATTTACCGACTTATATTCCCGTCTGTCCGAAGGTAAAGCACTCGGCATGACGCAGACCAAAGCATTACTAATAAACAACAATCCCAATTTTTGTAAGGAGAAGAAATGAACGACGATATGATTAATATTATTGGTATCGGTTGTCTGGCCGCGCTGTTCTGGTATATCCAGATCCACCGGCCAAAGAAAAAACTCAAGTCACCAGGGGAATTACAGCTTAAGTCTGTCATGACCTCTGACGAGCGCGAAATGTACTCGGCATTAAAATCGCTTTTTGCTGCGCCCTATATTATCAAAAACAATGTGACGCTCGATGACCTGGTATTTTCACCGTCACTCAATAAGAAACCGTTCTTTCATAAAGCCATGCGCGAGCAGAAAGTTGGCTGGCTGATCCTGAATGACAAGTACACACCGGTTCTGGCCGTGGACATGACAACGGGTGATGATGAAATTAAACTGAATTGCCTCGCCAGCGCCGGTATCCCCTGCTGCATCATGGACTCAGGTACGCCAGCAACACAGATTGCTGATGAACTTACCCAGGCCGCTGCTGAATTGTCCCTGCCGCTGACCGGCGCACTGCCAGCTACTGAACCCCAGACCTCCGAAGCCGCCTGACAGGAACAGAACGGCCCTTCGGGGCTGTTCTGTGATGATATGATGCTTAAGCATACTTTTCCGCAAAAAATCGACGCTTACTGCCACACCGTCCGGGTTTATACCTCCACCTGCGATTATGCGCTGTCAGCAACCATCCGTGATGCGTCCCGTGAACTCGCCAGGCTTGTCAGCCATGATTACCGCCATAACCCGCCGACACAGTGCTATCAGGTATTCAGCGCCTCTGGCCGGGGGTACTGGATTATAGGGATCAGCGCAGAGGCAAAGGATGCGTTGCAGACCCGCTTTTCCGTTTTGTCTCAAAGCCAGCGTCTCATTGACCGCCACCACTGCACCGATAATATTGCGCTGATTATCGAATATGAGCTAAATAAAATGCCCGTGAGAAATATCACGGGCATTTAAATGCAATAATAAATAGCGTTACGCGTAACGTTATTTTTTAGGTTTACTTACCATATTGTAAATAATGCAGCCAAAGAATGCTGCAACCACAAGGATCGCCTGCCAGAACATGATAGGATCATGCGTCATAATAGTTCTCCGTCAGTAATAGTCCGTAAAGACTGAGATCAGTATAAGCCCTGCTACGAGAACATAAGTAAAACTAAAAGGTGATTGAGATTAATCCAGGTTGCGCCGGGGGAATCGGCGCAGGCGTATCAATAAACCACTTTCCAGACATGTGAGGGGATTTTGTCATACAGCTTGCCGGTTTTAATTTCCGCATAGCGATGATCGGATGCAGAATAAAAAACGACAAGTTCCGATGCGGGGAGTGAGTCCTCTTTACGCTCAATGATTTTATCCAGTGTGGTAATTTCTGTGACGCGCCGGAGTTGCAATAGCCAGTCCTGCTTATTCAATTCATTATTCCTTTTTAGTAATCACTGACCAGTTGCGGCCCGGCGTAGTTGTCAAAGCGTGACCACTGGCCGTTGAACGTCAGTCTGAGTGTACCAATCGGCCCGTTGCGCTGCTTGCCAAGAATAATTTCGGCAATGCCCTTATCCTCCGACCGTTCGTTATACACCTCATCACGATAAATGAAGATGATAAGGTCAGCATCCTGTTCGATAGAACCGGATTCCCGTAGATCTGAGTTGATAGGACGCTTATCAGCACGCGACTCCAGCGAGCGATTAAGTTGTGACAGAGCAACCACCGGGATATTAAGTTCTTTAGCCAGACTTTTGAGCGCCCGACTTATCTCCGCAATTTCCAGTGTGCGGTTTGCTGAGTGTTCAGGTACGCGCATAAGCTGGAGGTAATCGACCATAATCATTGCCAGCCCACCCGTTTCCCGGTGCAGACGGCGCGCCCGTGCGCGAACCGTTTGCGGGGTGAGTCCTGATTCATCATCAATGAAGATATTTTTCCGCTCGGAGAGAATACCGGTAGTCCCAGTCAGCCGAGTCCAGTCCTCGTCTGTCATTTGCCCTGTGCGTATATTGGTCTGGTCTATGCGCCCCAGTGACGCATACATACGCATCATCAGTTGCTCTTTAGGCATTTCAAGGCTGAAGATCAAAACCGCTTTATCCTGACTCAGTGCGACGTTCTCACAGATATTCATGGCAAACGTGGTTTTGCCCATCGATGGCCGCGCGGCCACCACAATCAGATCGCCGTTTTGCAAACCTGCGGTCTTCTTGTTGAGATCTGTATAACCGGTATCCAGCCCAGTCACACCGTCATGAGGCTTATCTAACAATGCCTGTAAGCGTTCAACGGTCGCGTCCATTACATCGAGGATTGAGGTCGGCCCGGCCTGCCGGTCATCGCGTGACGCGGTGATGTGCATCACTTTACGCTCAGCCAAATCGACAAGCTCAGCCGCATTCATACCCCGTGGCTGAAGTGTCTGCGTAGCGATCTCATTCACTGCCGCCAACAATTCGCGCTTTAAGGCCGCTTCCCGGACGATATCAGCGTAGGCATGAATATTCGCTGCACTGGGGGTGTTCTTGGAGAGCGTTGCCAGATAGCCAAACCCGCCACAGGCATCCTCAAGCCCTTTCCCGCTAAGTTGTTCACTCAGGGTAATCAGGTCAATTGGGCTACCCCGTTTAATCAGGGAGCGCATTTCACTGAAGATAACCCGGTGCTGACGAAGATAGAAATCTGCTTCCCCCACAACTTCAGTGACACTATCCCATTCATCATTAACCAGCATTAAACCGCCCAGAACGGACTGTTCAGCCTCTACAGAATGGGGAACAGGCAATCCCTGTTCACTGCTGTCTTTTTGGTTTGTCATGGTGTCACGGCCATCGTCTGCATTGAGGTTGAAAATAACAGATAAGTGTTACCTGCTTCAAAATGATACTACGCACGGCGCGACACGGCAAAGAGATTGCCCTGTTTATCTCTGGAACCTGTCATTTGTCGGAGAATACTTGTCCGGCAGAGGACGGGTTGGGCAAGCCGTAGGCGCGTCAGTTTAGCTTTATTAAAATGATGAGTAATAATCTGAGAGGTGTTTAACTAATATTCGCTTTTCGGCTTTTGCTTCGCCCAAATCGGATTCACACCTTCTTTCCAAATAAACAACAGATTCATAGGCAGGGAAAAGTAAGGCAAGCATATATCCATGAACGCCTTCATATTATCAGTTGCGTTGCCTGTATCCCCAAAATCAAAGGGATCTGACGATAACAGTCCAGACCAAATTGGGACGATGATTAATCCAGCAATTGCCGGGAAAATGCGCTCAAAATTAATCTTCACCTCTGATTCAGAGTAGATTCTAGAAACCAGCAAGCGAATAAATATAATTAGAACAAGGAAGTTAGTTATACGTACCCATAGCGGTTGCAATTCAATTCCTGTGTTCCAAAAAACTAATATCATTCCCCCAGCCATTCCTAACGCCGGAGCCATGATCAAAGCAATGATTATTGAAGCAATACTGTTCATAAAATAGCTCTCTGAAAAACTGTAATGTTAATCGGCAATTACAACGCCAGGCTTTAGAACTATTCCGTGCCAGTCATCAGCAAAGCTGGTTAACCCTGGCGCGTCAATGGTCGGCATCGAAACGTTCTGCGTGTGATAAGTGCCATCATTGTCTATTCCGGCAATACAATCACCGTTGTACCCACTCATACTGTCCAGAACGCAGTAGAAGCGCCCGCCTGCGGCTCTGAAGTCTTTGACCGCCCTTTCCATCCGTCGCCACGCCCGGTGTTGTTCAGGTGTGAGATCGACTAAATCCTGAAGGGTTGGCTTGTTACATTCTTCGATAAGTTTGCGCATGCGCAAATCTCCCGATGACAGAGGGAATTAATCAGGGGTGTTATCCCGGATAAACTGCTCTGCTGTCTCATGTTCATCAAAGCAGGAAACCACAAACGTCTCGCTGGCATAATCGCCGCGCACTTCGAATTCGAATGCGTCGTTTTCGTCGCACTCTTTTCTGTCAATATCTAAGGGAATAATTCTGAGGTTGTCGTACTCCGCATCCTCACCAAACGGCAAATCACTGAAGATTTGGCGCAGCGGTCGAACATCGTATTCACTGCTCACACGGCAGGCTTCATGCAGTTCGCCGCCTAACGTGTCCAGCACATCCTTACCAATTACGGTGTCACCGTGGCCGCGCATCATTTCTGCAACCGCAAAAATCCCCCCACGCAGAAAGCCCTTATTTTCTTCTTCCTTAACCGATTCAACCTGGTCAGTCATTTCGAACCCCTCACTTATCATGATACAAATTAATATCATAACAATATAACAGATAAGTGTTACGTGCAAGTTCATCGACGACTGATTTCGAGCACACTAGAAAAAAGTTGTTGTTCTATAAAACTGCCTTACAATGTACGCCATTCGTACTATTCCTATAGATTTCAGTTGATTGTCAAGGGTGATGAAATGGCTAGTTACACATTTACACAATGGGCAGAGATCTATGCCAGGAGAATAGTTCAGTGCAAAGATGGCACTGCACGATTACTGGAAATGGAGAAAATCTGGCGCGATATTCAGAAACTCACGTCAGACGGTGTGCCTCTGACTGATGAGCAAAAGGCCCGGATGCTCGATGAGCTTAAACAGGCGCTCAAAAAGCTAGGTTATGATGATTCAGTCCTTGCCCTTGAATATCGTAAAGGCACAGAGGTTTACGAGGAATTAGCGAAATCAGCCTCCATCAGCAATGAAGAACTGCTGTCGATGATGAAGATGGTTGCTAAAGGGCCGGGGCCAAAGCCATGACGCAGGATCATATCAATATTCTGACAATAGCAATGTCGGGCGCTGCTCTTGCTGCTTCGATCTATTCAGCCATTCAGTACCGAAATGCCAACGTGATTTCCGGTACAGCGCTCAGGTTGCAGGAAGCCGCACTTGAAAGCCAGATAACGAGTAGCATCGCCACTGCTGCCCTGCAATTGCGAGAAGCAATGATAAAACTCAGTGAAGCTGATAATGCAGCGGCCAGCTACCCTGTCATAGAACAAAACCTCAAAGCGGCGCAGGAAACATGGCTCAATGCTCACGACCAGGCTTGTATGAGTTACCGCGAAGGAAAGCTGAACAAAGACACCTTCAAGCGCACCTATCACATAGCAATACGACAATTAATGGATAATAGAGAATTACGTGATTTCTTCAGCCCAGCAGACACTTCTAAATATCAGTCAATAATATTTGTTTACCGTGAATGGGAAACGTCTCAGCGATGATATCAGTGCCAGAAAGTGTCTGGCACTGAGTTAATCCCGTTTGAGATTAGTTTAAAATAATTCATACTGTTCTGAACGAGGATTGTCAGTTCGTCGTTTCACTGGCTCTCCCTGTTCAATTTCTTTCATGGTTTTTTGGAATAAAACACCTTCAATACAATAATACATAATTCCTGTAGTAATTAACTCCAGCGCCTTATCATTATTTCGCACAGTTGGAAAACTCCATGCGTGACTATCCTGTGGATCTTCTTCAATTAACTGAATGGTGGGATGGAAATAATTAATATCATATTCCAGATTTTCTGTCAGGCTGACTTTATACGCCCTTTCATTCTCGCCTGAATACATTACCCCAGATGATTTGCTGAACAACACCACATTGTGGCCGTTTGTACGAACCGCTCTCCGCTTTACTGATACGGATTCTTTTCTGACCTGCGTGGAGCGAAAGCTAATCCCGTCTAGCTGGAATTGTTCTGATACGCTCAGATATTCTGCAATCACCTGTGTAATCAGGTATCCGCTGTCCTGATTGTTGAACACTGGCAGTGTCAGTTTGTTGGAGAAGGTTTTCAGAAAGGCGGTTTTTTCGAGGCTCTTAATCGTCTCCGGGTCAAACACACTTTTTTTGCTGAAGACCAGCGCATCCAGCGCCGAGAGGTCGAGAATTCGTAAATCCTTTCGTGGAGCAAACGGGGCCACAATCACATGCGCACCGACCGGTGGCCGTATCTCTGCAATCGCGATATCCGGGGTTGTCGCACCATAAAAAACAGCAATACCGTTAGCATTCATTCGCCCGGAACGGGCCAGATGTGACGGAGGTGGGCCAAAGTTACGTTCTGGATGCCGCAGTTCCTTCTTAACGGCTCTCAGGCTCTCAAAATCCCTCGCCCGATATAAACGTGTTTCAGCGCCTATGGTTAAAATCGGAGATTCTTCTTTATCAGTACGGAACGTTTCAATATCAGAGAACAACTCATCAAGGAATTTTTTGACGGGGCGGTTAAAATATCGTGTTTTATTAGTCAGGGAGGTTTTCATGTCTTCCCAGGACTGGTTTATTTTCGCTGCTGAAAACTGGCGGTTGCCATAAATATAATCATCACTATAAATTTGACCATCATCCCAGTGACGAGGATTGTACTGTTCATAAAGCTCTTGGTATATATCATCAGCCACATCCTCATCTACGCCAAGTTCGCGCTGGATGACATCTTTTGCTGAATCCCCAATGTCATTCTCGCTGAAATAAAGACCATTTTCGGGTTCGTAATAATCTTCAAATACCTGGTGCATGAGATCGGCAATCGCCGTGATTGGCATGTTAGTGCGCTTATGATGACAGTAACTACACTCATCTTCGCGTGAACCTTGTGCCTTTATCATCGATTTAACGTACTTTTCCTCTACGCACTGATGACAGATAACCGTTTCGCCGTCCATACACACCCTGAGTTCGTTACAGTTCAGATGCACCTACTTTCCGATAAAGTTGATAATAATTCAATGTGGCCGCTCACGGGATGGTTGCCAGTGAGCACTGCGCTTAGAACAGTATGTGACGTGTAGGCGGTTACTCGCGCCAGATGAAACCCTGCCGGAAGGCTCAGACGGATTGTCAGACCCGCTCGATCTTGCTGAGCAATCCCTTCTTCATTTCCTGCTTGCGTAACCAGTAGCTGCGGTCAATATAATCATCTTTATTTTTATACAAATCAGTATAAGTTAATTCCATACCCGCTTTGATTTCCTCCACTATAACCAGCTTGAGATTATCATTCTCGCATAGATATAAAATATCATCGTCACTGACAAAATCATCTTTCCAGACTCGCTCCTGGAACGCCTTGAAAAAATGAGCTATCACCGGGAAGGCTATTATTAAAAATATTACTGAAAGCATTGCTAAGCTGTAGAACCGAATGGTTACACTGCTTGTCTTCCATGCGATTGCCAGTAGTAATGAGCCGGGAATGGTTAAAACAGTCATTGCAGCTTTGGATAGGTAATACTTATCTTTCACTTCATATGTGAAATTCTCCGAACCTTCATTCTCCCGATAGCGGGTCACAACTTTTTCAATTCTCTCATGCGCATCAGCGTGTGCTTGATTGCTCATCGGTTATCCTTCATGTGTCTGGCGGTCAGTGTGTCCGATTTCCCGAACCAGAATAAACAGCGACAGATTCGATTTTATACTGTTCCGGGTATCACTGCTTCTTCTCCCACGATGTAACATAGGTATTATCAGGACGTTTCAGGTATATAATTTCGCCAGGATATTTTCCTTTTTGCTCTACAGTCCAGATTTCCTTTTTTGTGGCTTCAGGTGTACTGATAGATACTGAAACGGTTTTATCTTTAGGGTGAATGATGGTGCAGCCAGGCTGGAAATGCATATCTTCCGGGCATTCGCTATCCCCATGCAATGTACCAGGTTTACCGTGGTCGTTCATTTGCCATCCGGGAGATATGACAATGACAGGTTGCTGTATATTCCCATATTTGTAGACCTGCATCATAACATCTTCCGTTATGTTTTTTGCTTTATCGCAACCTGTTAATATCAGGATTGTCGCTATCAGAAATATATATTTTCCACGCAAACTTCCCTTGTTCGTCATTATATTTTGCGTCTTTCGCTGACACGGGACAGGACGCATACCGATTGTTATACCGCAGAACTTGACCGGCGCAAATCGCCGCCCCCTGTTCTCCCACAGCCAGGATGTTATCGACGCGCTGTGCGATTTCCTGAGTAATGCCGGTAATTTTGGGTCTTTCACTTTTCTTCTCGCATGATACAAATTTACATCATAGAATATATAACAGTAAAGTGTTACATGCAAGATCGGATGTTCTCTTTTCCTACTCTTGCGGCTAAACGTACAAAGATCCGCAAACGCCGCATTCAGGGGGTTTGCGTATATGTAGTGTCTGTTTGTTATCGTGAGATACCAGATAGCGGATTTCTGACGACAGATGAATGGCGTTCGGGCTTTTCTTTATGCGGTAAAACGGCAAAACATGCGTAAACTTCCGCAGGTGAAGGTTTTCGCCTGGGTATTTATTTCAGTTCCGGTGTCAGGCCGGAAATCGTACACTTTTCACAACCCAGCAGGATAAGGTGATTTTTCACCTCATCAGGAGGAACGGCGATGAATAATGAAGAACGTAAGGATGTACCGGCGGGTCATGCGGAACACGATCAGGATGCAGAACTGACCAGACTGTTGACAGGCTTAGGCATTAATTCTGACGGTTTGTATTTGTCAAAAGAGCGCATCGAGGAAATCTCTGCCACTGATGCAGACGAAGAAAAACGTCAGCTTGCCTGGCGCTTACTGCAAATGCAGCAGTACGCACAAGGCTTATCATACCTGCGATTCCTCACCACTAAGCATGCACCGGGGGCCAACATCTTCAATCCCCTCGATCCGCTGGATGAACGCCACTTAATTAAAGGCAGCGACATCGCGCCAAAATCGTAATCCACTACGGGCATGCCGTCCCTCACGGCGGCGACGGTATTGCAGAGCAAGAAATCACAACAAGGAGAGCACTGATGACTGATACCGCAACATTCCTGTCCAGCCGCGACCGGTTTCGCCTGATGCTGCAAGAGTTTCCTCTACTGGCGCATTACTGGAATGCAGAAGAAAACTGCCTGCGCGAACAGGACATGAAACAGGATCTCGGAGTGCTGAGCCGGGGCGAGCAAATTATGGCGCGATTTTATCTGTCTGTCTGGAGCGCCGATAATCACGATTTTGATTTTCTCGATGCGGCAGGTCTGCTCGATAACAGCGCCAAACGTATTGTCATGACATGGTTTGCCGATCCGTTCTGGCCGTAGTTCAGGCATACCGATGCGCAGCCGTCTGCACCGGCTGCGCCACCGACACATACACTTAAGGAATAACACCCATGAAAATCACCGCTAACGGACTGGTATTTGAAGAAGGAGACTCGCTGTGCAAATGTATTCTGAGCAATACACAAGGCGAACTCTTTGCTTTTGTTCAGTGCCTCGATACCGGCATGGATGGTAAGGAAAGTGTGATGGTTAAGCGCTACTGGGGGCGTTACAGCCACGACGACCGCGCAGGGTCGATTGAAGACATTATGCGAAACGGCGGTAAATGGCCGGTATTACCTGACTGAATTGCGCATGCGCAAAATCGTTGTTCGGGAGCCACTACTGAGATAAGGACAAATGTTGGAAACTGCATTCTTTGATAATGATGAATTCTGCATGCTCATGGTTCATGCCATTTGTCGCAGGCACAGACACCTTGAAAGCGCTGCGCAGCGTAAGGCACTGGTCGGTGAGCTTCGGCTTATTATTTATGTTCATCCCCGTCCTGAAAGCTTCACAATTTTGTTAACAGAAACCCTGTCACGACAGGGGCGAAAATATCTGTCAGATCAGGATGACTGGCAAAGCAACCTGGCAAAGATTATCAGCGCACTCAACAATGCGCTGTTCGTGCGCACAACAACCGATGAAATTCACAGCACATTGTCTGAGGAAGATCGTTGTATAAGCCAGTTTCAGACGGATGGCAGATTTATGGAACTACTTCTGCGCTACGCACCGGTAGTTCCTCCTGCATGTATCGCCTTGCAGCTTGTCAGATATATCAATGTATACCCTGCGATACCGCACAGCATCACCGCCGCCGTGGTGACTATGATATTTCGCAACCTGCCACATCTGGAGTTACTGGATGACTCTCTGATGATGGAACCTGCAATTCGCGATGAATATTTCACCCCGGACACAGATCCCCGGTTGAGCTATGCCCTGTTTCTGGCCGACACGCTTTACTCGTATCTGTAATGTCATTTATTCAATCAGGAGTTCACTATGGCTAAATCACCGCTTTCTACCCAGATTAAGATTACAGACCTTTTGCAGAAGGGGCAGCTTGTACAGCCCGCTATTGAAGATAATGGCAAAGAGTTCACCTTTGATATTTCCGGCGACGTTCTGACGGTCACGGTCAAAGAAAAAGCCGTCCTGGAGCCAGCGTATAAACCTGCACCCGCTGACTTAGCAAAACTTGAGCAAAATATCGCTAAAAGCCCCTCAATTGGTGATCGCATGAATGAAGCTCGACCGCGCACCTTCAAAAAATAAGTTGTCAGCGAATGTCTGAACCGTTGTCATTACCCAGCGCCATGCTGATGCCGGTATCCGCTATCGACTGGACGCGGGTTTTCGCCATGCGCCAGCTTGCGGTTTCATCCTCGGATGCCCCCCGTACCTGCTTGCACCTGAAGTCGCGCTCCTGCTGAGCTACATGCACGATTTGCGCGAGCGCTGTTACTTTGAAACCCTGTGGAACTGTGGCGCCAGGCCAAATGAGGCACTGGCCCTCACGCCGCAGGACTTTGCCTTTGATGCCGCGATGCCTTATGTGACGCTGAAAACCCTGAAACAGCGCAACCGTGGCCGTGGCCGACCGCAAAAAGACGATCTTCCCGT
Source organism: Buttiauxella sp. 3AFRM03 (assembly GCF_003675305.1). Taxonomy (NCBI): domain Bacteria; kingdom Pseudomonadati; phylum Pseudomonadota; class Gammaproteobacteria; order Enterobacterales; family Enterobacteriaceae; genus Buttiauxella; species Buttiauxella sp. 3AFRM03. Next base: position 39,757 of record NZ_CP033074.1, on the reverse strand, counting down.
GCGTAACGTGGCGTTGTGGGATGCCGATTACCGCGCCCGGATGCAGTCGCTGATAGCCACCTTTGGGATTCGGAAAACCGATTTACTCTGGCCGGGCCGCAGGCGTGGAGAGGATAAATCACCGGTTTCCGTTTCGGCTGATACGGTTGCGCGGTGGCTGAACCGGGCGTTACAGGAAGCAGAGCGTGACAGTGTAACGTTTAGTGTCACGCCTATCGTGCCGAAAACCTTCCGGCACAGTTTTGCGATGCACATTTTATTTAACCGGATACACCCGAAAGTGCTTCAGGCGCTGATGGGGCATAAGTCGTTTAAAAGTACGGAAGTGTATACCCGGCTATTCCTGTTTGACGTCGCCGGGCAGCATCAGGTCAGTTTTGGGTTTGACGTGGAACAGGCGCGACAGGCGCTGCGACTGGGTGTGATGAAGTAGCGCCTGGATTAACCAGCATTACCGGCCTGAACACACAGACCAGAGATACCGGCCAGCCAGTAAGGTCGACCCCAGCGCCAGAATCGCCAGCGCCAGCACAGCAGAGAAACGACACAGCACCGCCGTACCCGTCACTGCCATATCACTCACGTCATTCATGGCCTGCCATTCATCTAACGATGGCGGGTTCATGACGGCGCTCAAAAATAGATCCACAAATTCCATGCTATTCCCTGGGTATCTTTAATCTTCGACTGTGCCGATACGCTTTTGACAGTCTGTACAGTAGGCCGTTTTTTTCTCTTTCAGCTTAACGTAGTCCCACATATTACCATTTTCCGCATCACCACCGTCAAAGCGGTAAAACACAGACGTTGTGCCGCTCGCCGTGGCGCGAACAAAAAACTCAACCCCGCCGCAATGAGGGCATTCCTGTATCCCGCCAGCTATCTTCTTCATCGATTACCCGTCATTTCGTTATTTTAATGTTTTGAGATCATCCTGAAGCTGCTGGATTTGCCTGATATAGTGGTCGCGTTGAGGCAGTAATATCACCTCGCGATAATCAGGATCACTGTCTTCTTCAGTTTGTGGGTTCTCCAGACGCTCCTGCATATCCGCAAGCGCATCAGCAAGTTCTTCCTGTTTGGCTATGTTTTCGGCTCGGTTCATTTCACTCTCATATTCATATGCAGGTTGAGAAGACTACTGTTTATGCTGCTGCCGCCGCCATATTGCCGGTTCCACAGGCTGATTCTCTGACCACAACCCTCGCCGTGCTGTCCGGGCATCCTGTTCGTAGCGCAGGTAGGCAGGTGTCGTGGCATTGCCTTTGTAGCGGTAAACCCACGCCATCCCGGAATATACCTGTGTGGCGTTAATATCACGACCATCGAGCATCAGGGTAGCCAGTAATCGACCATACCTGTCCTGCTTATCGCCCACTGCCAGTACAATTTTCCCGGCCACCATTTCCGTCAGCACCTTTTTGGATCGCTGCCCAAAAGGCTGCATCTTTTCGGGGGCATCAATCCCGTTCAGCCTGACGCGAGTGGCGACACCTTCTGCCATGATCTCCACGGTATCACCATCCAACACCCGCACCACCTTTCCACTGATATCGGCCTGCGCAGTGAGAGGCAGGCACAACATTATCAGGGGGGCTGTCATCAACGCATATTTCATTTTCGCTCTCTGGACATATAACAGATAAGTGTTATCATCATGATACATATTTATATCATGTCAAGATTTATCCACTTAGTGAACTACACCAGAGGCAATAAGCATGAGTACAGCGGGGTAACACGATGGCTATTTTTATTTCATTACGTTGTGAATTGCGGGGAGAAGGACGTTCCAGATTTACCAACACCCGATGCTGGTCAGATGATAATGACGACCCGTTTGTCATGGCCGCAGATACCAAACGCAGTGCCAGCGACTGTATGAATGACTTATTCAGTGATGCGAAAGGCGCTGGCTGGCGAAAGATTAATGGCGGCTGGGTTTGTCCGAACTGCATTAAACATATCGCCACTCAGACCGATAACAGTACGCATGAGGCATGACGCAGACATGCCACAAACAATGCCTAATATTGGGAAGGATGAAATATGAACGTATTTAAGAATCTCCGTGAACTGGCTCGACCAGGCTGGCGCATGGAAGCCCTCGGAATGGCCGCGATAACGGGTTACTTTATTTCCATTTTTTATACCGAAGCCGGTGTGTTGGATGCCCCTCTGTTTATACAGGTGAATATACTACTGGTAATGGGGCTGGCGGCGTGTCTAACAGCCAACATGATCCGCTATTTCAGAAAAGGAAAGGAATCCGGCAAAAGTGATTTCTTCATGATAAGCGCCCTTTTAGCCGTCCTTCATGGCGCTTACTTTGCGATAAACAGCGCAACAATGAATTACTTCACCGCACATTCGCCTAAAGCGCCTCAAGCAACTTTTACCCTTCTGTCGGATATCTACCAGTACGCCTATTTCGCTTTTGCGCTTTATGCCTTTTACCGCGCAGGTCGCCGGTAATTTGCTTCTCGTTCTGCCGATAGCGTCGGCAGAACGGAGTACCTATAGCCTTGAATCCTGTCGCCAGCCGCCAATGCTCTGATGCAAATTCCGCTTCAGTTTATCAATCGAAGAATGTAACTCCCTGTATCCTGGGTTATCGTCACCGATAATCTGATCCCATTGTTCGTCAAGCGCATCCAGTTTCCGCGCCAGCGACTCCAGTTGCGACAAATGCTTTCTGGCAAGCTGGGTTTCTTCTTTGAAGGTATTCCTGTGGTTCAAAACACACCTTTTAAGTAGTGGTAACAAGAATAATTTTAACAGTAATTTGCATTAAGTTACATTCAGGTAATCAGATTAATCGCATAGGATTCACCGATTATTCACCCTCGGTGAATATCGCTAAATCTCCCCTGCTTTTCGATATTTGCGCATGCGCAAAGTCCTGCCCCCTTCTTGAAAGCGAAACGCAGAACTAGAATTGACCGAAAATCAGCAACTTCTTTGCAGGTTGCCTCAGTAAGCTTGAAATCATTCGCCATACAAATATACTGTACATATAAACAGTATTAATGGTGCTTATTATGAATATGGGTTCATTTCCATCGCCGTCTGAGGGCAGCGAAGACGCTCCGCTGGATCTGCATGCCTATTGTGTGAAGCGCCCAGCCAGCACGTACTTTCTTCGCTGCAAAGGGGTATCTCTCATCGATGGAGGAATAGCACCGCACGATTTACTTGTGGTGGATTGCTCTGTTAAACCCACGCACGGGGCGATAGTCATCGCCAGAGTGGACGGTGAATTGATGGTGAAGCGTCTGCAATTACGGCCCTTCCCGGCTTTAGTCTCGATGAACCCTGACCTGTCAGTGATCGAGCTGCCCCCCGATATGCTGGAGATATTTGGTGTGGTGACATTCAGCATCCGGGATCATCTGCATGTATCTTCATAGCGACGTGAATGCGTTCTATTGCAGCGTGGAGCAGGTTTTCAGACCTGACCTTGCCGGGAAGCCGGTTGCCGTTTTATCAAATAACGATTCTACGATTGTGGCGCTGAACAGCGAGGCAAAAGCCCTGGATTTGAAGCGGGGGCAACCCCTTTTCGAAGTGCTTCCTCAGATCCACCGACATAAGGTGCATCTGTTCTCATCTAACTACACCCTTTATGCCGAATTTTCTTCACGGTTCCATAGCGTTGTCGGGGAAAGCATGCCCCGCAGCGAAACCTACAGTATTGACGAAATTTTCGGTTCCCTCGCCGGATTCAGCCCTCAGTTTGATTACGAGACATTTGGCCGGGAACTGCGACAGAAGGTTTATCAGCAAACGTCACTGACCTGCGGAATTGGCATCGCTCCCACGAAAACCCTTTGCAAGGCAGCGACCGCAGCCGCCAAAAAATACAAGAAAACGCAGGGTGTGGTGGTGCTTGATGATCCTCACCGACGCGACCGCTTGCTGGCGCTAATGGACGTCAGCGATGTCTGGGGGATTGGGAGTCGCCTGGCGTTACGGTTAAAGACGGTTGGCATAAAGACCGCGCTTGAGCTTGCCCAGACTGATACCCGTTTTATCCGTCGCCTGATGGGTGTCGTTGTAGAGCGCACAGTACGCGAATTACGCGGTGAACCCTGTTTCGCTCTTGATGACAATCCCCCATCCCGACAGCAAATTGTCGTGTCTCGTTCCTTTGGTGAACGCATCACCAGACTGGACGATATGCAGCAGGCCATCTGTGCTTTTAGTTGCCGCGCCGGTGAAAAACTTCGCCGGAACAAAACCTATGCCAGCAGCATCACAGTATTTATGCAGAGCAGTCGCCATCAGCGCCATACGCCTTACATTTCCGCAATCAGGACGATACCCGTCCCGGCGACTCAGGACTCACGGGAGCTTGTCTGCGCCGCCAGACAAGCATTACAGCTAATCTGGAAACCTGGTATTCAGTATGCAAAAGCCGGTGTCATGCTGGGCGATTTAGGTGATGGCCGTGAACAACTCGATTTGTTCAGCCATCACACTCCAGGGAAAAACAATCTGGCGCTGATGCAATTGATGGACGCGTTAAACCAGAAGCAGCGTGGCACGTTATTTCTTGCAGGGGAAGGGATACAACGCCGGTACAAGATGAAGCAACAATGGCTTTCGCCCTGCTATACAACGCAATGGAAGGATTTACCGGTGGCATGGCTAAAATGACTGTACCTGCCTCCCATCATTTTTGCGCATGCGCAAATGACAGTCAGGCCGTGTGCTGGAGTCCGGGGGAAAACCCCGTCAGAGATGGCGGGGCGGGAAAGATAAACTTAACTACGTTGTTCCCTCAAGCGCTACAAACTACTCAATCCTCATTTGCTTCGTATTGTTTCAGGCCGTCTTTTCCTTCACGATCAATTATCTCCTTGAGCACACGCGGGTATTTCCCTACCCCTTTGTAATGGATCAGTTGCCCGTGAACACGGTAGCTTTGCACCGGCCCAACGGAGGGACGCTTTTTTGCCTTAATCAGTTCATCCGGCGCAATACCATCTTGCTTCAGTAAAGACAGGTGATGCTGGATTTTAGACAACCGTTCCTTTTCGTCTAAGTCATTCTGTTCCTGCTGGTTGATTCGGGTTTCCAGCACAGAAGTCAGATCGGCGCGGATGATGCTCAGTTCCCGCAAGTCCATTTTTTTAAACAACGATGACCGGCGGGGAACACTTCTCAGAAACTGAATGACTTCAGTCACGGTTGGAATATTTTTCTTCATTTGCGTGTCCGTTTTCCGCTGTTACTGATTTGAGTGTAAGGAGCAAACCCCGCATCCGTCAGCACAAAGTAATCCAGATCGCTCATCTGAAATGATTTCTCAGCCGTGGTGCTGTACCAGACAAATCCTTCCTTCAGTTCGTCATCATCGACATTCACGATCAGGCTGAACGGCTCCTGGTCAGGGCAGGATTTTTCCCGTCCATACAAAGGGGAATACAGCCCGGAAAGGGTGATCACCTTATCACGATTTTCCTTGTAGGTACTTTTTGCCCGGTAAATTGCCGAGTGTTTAAAATCAGTGATGTCAGAAAGTTTGATTTTAAATACTACGTACTTAACAAGCACCTCAATTAAAGGGGCGCTGGTCTTACTTAAAAGCGACATTGTTTGCGCTATTACCTTAGCTTTCCTCTTGTTAAGTAAGCTAATTTCCTCACTCATGCACAGTCACCCCTTAATTAAATTAATTAATGATTGCACAAAATATCGCTTTTCACAATCAGACAATATTTGAATTATAACAGATACGTGATACATTTTTATATCATGGCAATTAGATTGAGGATGGTTGATTGAAATCACTAAAACTGCTGTCTCTTGTTCTGCTGACGTTGACAGGTACGCCGGTTATCGCATCAGAAAGCACAACCTCTGTGGCTGTTGGGGAAATCTCCGCAATGGCGACAGATATTAAGACCGGTACGCCGGTGCTAACCAGGGATGCCCTGTTTGAACGGCTGACCCATCAGGAAAGTCGCGGTAATCAGTTTGGCCGCAATGGTCTGCCGCTAACATCGCCAAAGGGGGCGGTTGGTGTCGCCCAGATCATGCCGGAAACCGCACCTGAAGCATCAAGACTTGCAGGGCTTGTCTGGGATCACTGGCGATACCGGAACGATGCGACTTATAACCTGGCTCTTGGAAGGGCATATCTCGATTCGCAACTGGATCGATATGATGGCAATCACATCCTCGCACTTGCTGCCTACAATGCGGGGCCAGGCCGGGTTGACCAGTGGCTAAAGCGGTATGGCGATCCGCGCAGTGGTGAGATATCTAACGATGACTTTATTCGCCTTATCCCGTTCAGGGAAACGCAGGAATACGTTGCCACCATCCTGAATGGTGCTCCTGCAAAATATGCCTACGCCCCATCCCGGAACAAACCCGGCACGACCGCAGGGCAAAAGTTTGAATTTAAAGATGCTCATCCGGGCTTTACGTTCTCTGTCGCCGTAAGCAATTCCTTTGGTTCTAATGCAAAACTGGTCGGTGGCTTATGACACATTACCTGTTCACAATACTGATGGCTGTACTGGCACTGGCTTACTACCTGTGTCTGATGCCAGAACCTCATCTGCTGCCGGATAACCTGGCTATTTTCGGCGTGTTACCGGCGTTTATCGCGCTGCACATCGCCCTGCGACACATCGTTACCAGTAATGCCCTGCACGTTGGCCTGTTGATCATCAGCGCAGCATTTTTTTCCTTTTACAAAACATTCAGCGACGGAACGCCCTTTTTATACGCACTGATTGCAATCCACAGCCTGACTCTGATTGCGACTTTCTTCACCCTCCCAGTGTCCAGTACTGACATCGTTCAGGCTCCCGCCACTGACACCGATAACCAGGATGAAGACGAAAAATGACAGGGAAGCTCGTTGGCGCATTGCTGCTCGGACTGGGACTGATAGCCATTCTTCTGCTGGCCGGGATCAGTAAACGTCCTTCGCGCCCGTCTACTCATGCACCGGTTCGCAAATATCGCCTTTCACATGAATATGAAAATAAGGGATTTTCCGAAAAGGGGCAGAGCGAAGGGATGCTTGATATCCCTGCGAGTGCCAACAAGACAGACGTCCATCATTCCGGCCACGGAACTGACTCAATGCAAACTTCACTATCTGACACCGATTCCTCCCCTCCCGGAGATAACTTCTGATGAGTAATACCTCCATGCTTGCAGTAGCTGCCGTGTTTATCTTTCTTGTCCTGTATCCCCTGCTCTTTGGCAAAAAAAGTCGCCACCAGAAAAAACGAGAATCCGCAGAGCGGATTATTAGCAAGGTCGCTGAACTACAGCATCCGGGGCAGAAAATCGCCTACCTGCGCAAAGTTGATCCCTACGCATTTGAGGAACTGATTCTGACGTTGCTACAGCGTAAAGGGTTTGTGATTGCCAGAAATGAACGATACAGCGGGGATGGCGGTATCGATGGCCGGTTTCAACATCAAAACCGACTGTGGCTTGTCCAGGCTAAACGCTATTCAGGACGCATACGCGCTGAACACGTTAGCGCATTTGCCGATGTGCTGAGCCAGGCACAGTGTGACGGTATTTTCGTACACACCGGCAGCACTCCTTCCTCAGTTCGCGCCGCAGTCAATGCAGGCTCGGCCCGGCGAATTGAAATCATTTCGGGCGACCGGCTGCTGGCGCTTTTTGATTCGACGCTGAAACTCACGTTCTGATACACCTGTTAAGGATCGCACCATGTTTATTCGTAAAGCCCGGCACAACCAAATCTGTGAAGAACTTCGTAACCACATCATCATGCAAGACTGGAAGTTTGAGCGTTTTGATCTTTCCTATGATGGCGGTGGTGGGCCATATAAACGCATCTTAGAATGTCGAGAGGTTGCACAGTCTGTTACCGCATTGCCTGACGACGAACGCCGAGTTGTGCTGCATCGTCTGGCATATATCGATGCCTGGTTAAATCGCCTTATCCCTCTCATGACTGAAGGAATGAAGCCCCGCGATAAAGAAGCATGGGATCGAGCATTGAGTGATATTCCCGCTGAGCGGGTTTATGGCGATGCTTGGCATTATTGTCAGGTTGCGACCGGGGGGGAATCAGCATGAAAGTTAATCTCTGGAAAATGGTAAGCGCCACTGCGTCCTGTTGTTCCTGGGCAGTGCGCAATTTGCTGATACTGCCTGCGGGAATGCTATTTTTGCTGATCGCTCTGCTTTTCATTCACGATAAATCCACACCGGGTCAGTTTATCGTGGCCGTGATTAAAAATGCGGATGCCGTGACTGATGGTGTTCAGTGGAAATGGCGTGAATGCCAGCCCGCTCAAAAAGTACCTGGCCTTGAGGGTACTGGTAAAACAAAAACCATCGCTCCCCCGCCTGCATCCGTTCTGGCGGCAGATTGCCCTGAAGTGATATCAGACGGCGCGGGGTATGCGAGCCACATTGATCGCTCAATGATTAACGTTCTGGGAATGCTGTGGGCGGTGTTCGCTTTTATCTGCATAGGTCTGTCCTATCTGCTGCGCAGCACCCCTCATGTTTCTTTTACGCTTAAAAACCACTCTAAGGGCGCACTATGACGGAATTCATCTTCGTTCTGTTGATCGGACTGGTTGCACTACAGGCGTTCAGGCTTAGGCAAAGGCGAAAAGAGACAGATGCACTGCATAATGAAAACAGCACCCTGCGAGTCCAGCAGAAAATCATCGGAGAGATATTGCGCTGCCCCAAATACGGCCTCGCGTCACAATTTTGTCGAATCCGCGTCTATAACTCAGCCCTTTTAATAGCCCCGTCACCGCCCCCACACATCACGCGGCTTGAGCAGGACATTAAACTGGAAGTGATGCTCGGCAAGCTGTCATCATGGGCTGTAGGTAACAGGCTCATTGGCCGTGATGACATTGCGCCCACTTCACGCTACCGGGCTGATATTTATGACAAGCTGGCCCGTGAGAGTGATGAATTTGATGAATTGTCGTCTGATATCGCCATGATATTCCGTCTGCAAGATGATGTTCAGCGGCGCTACACCGTCAACGAGTGCCAGAGACAGATTCCCGGCTGATTAACGCAATTCCCACTTTTGCGCATGCGCAAACCACATTCAATAGCCAAACAAAAACCCCGCCGCAGCGGGGTTTCGACCATTCGGTTACAGTGATTTTTGTCGTGTGCGCTGCACCACCTCCTGCGTCTTCTCAACAACCCGGCTCAGCGTCGATGTCACCGCTTTATCAACGGCGGCCTCCAGCTTCATCATTATCCGGGAGCCGAAACTTAACCCAGTGCCAAACTGCTTATCGAAACTATCCATGTCACTTTTGGTGATTGAAACCTTCCTGTCCTGAAGCGCGGTTTGCCGGAAGCCCGATGTGGATCGCAGGTTATCAAAGAGTTTGCCCTTATCATCCGTAATAATTCTGAGATTAACCGCAGTTTTGGTTAGTGCGTTATGCAACGATTCCTGCGTGGCAAAGTTCTTTTTCCATGACTCCATCAGCGTGATTACATTGTCGAATTGCTTATCTTTGACGTTAAACATGTTATGGGTGTAACCCCATTCCATATGCCGCCATTTATCAGCATCAACGGTAATCAGTCGGTGATTAGCGAGCCGGACGTTCAACATCGTCCCATTTATTGACTCAACCACACCCTGAGACTTGGACGGTACTGATTTCCCATCCCCACTAACAAGCTTGTCTGCCGGAACTGACCGGGTAAAACGCAACTTCTCTCCCTGCTGAACCTGCTTTTTATCCACATGAAACACCTGTACGGAGTTGTTGCGACTGCCTGCTATCTCGCTGGCATTGATGCTCACACGTGTTCCATCGGCCACCGAACGGAGTCGCAGGACGTTTCCCGCTTTATCGATCGCCTCAACAGAGTAATAACCGCCTTTTTCAATACCGGGCCTCTGGCTTTCAAACATCAACACCTGACCGGTTTTGTAGTTTACAACTGATTTCTTTTCGAACGGGTCAAGGTTTGCGTTACGATATAAATCGGTGTTTATCGCCGCACCGGAAAGCGTCCCTTCCTTCTGAAGACCTTTACGGATCTCAACATCAACTTTGTTACGGGAAAAGTAGTCGGGGATGATGACGGCGGTTTTCTCTCGATCCTGAGACGAAAGATTGAGCCAGGTATCAGCCAGTACATTGAGGCGCACCTTGCGGTCGTTGCTGGCATTGTGCGGGTCACTGACTTCACTGACCATTGGGCTAATATGGTTCAGGGCTTCGTCAATTTTACCCTGTACCATCTTTTCTGATGCGTGATTAATAATCGGGTTCAGAGAGCGGTTAGCAAGGTCGAAATCAATGTTGGTTATCCCCTGGTCAGTCAACAACGAGGGCATGTTCCCCCATGCCAGCGCGTTCTCCTGGCGATCCGCAACCAGAATTACTCTGGCCCCGGCGTAACGCGCCGCCTGTTGCAGGCGTATGACGTTCTCAGCCCCCATCTGCGACACGTTTTCGACAACCCAGAGTTCTTTACCGGCTTTCAGTGTCTGACGCTCAGCAATACGCTGCTCCATCGTATCGAGGTGCTGGTAGATATTGCCTGAAGTTTTTATGTGCTCCCGAAGCTGCCTGACTCCTTCAGCCGTGGTAGAAAAGCCCTTAACCCGATATCCCCGCTCTTTGGCAATGTCTTTTCCAAGCTCCCGCATAACGTCGCGATGGCCGCTCAAATCGCTGCCGGTGATCAGCACGGCTTCATCACGGCTGGTCATCACCGTAGTCAGCGCTAACTTTGCCGCAGCCGATAGCGGCTCGGCCATTCCTCCCCTGACTTTTTCATCCCGCGCGGCCATATAGCGCTCAATGAGCGACTTACCAGCGATAGCAGGATAACGGTCTTTCCCCTGCAACATATGGCGTACTATCTGGGTTTCATGTCGGATGTTCTGAGGGAGAGTATAAAAATTCTCTCGATTGGGCTTGTCATGGTTAACATACGACAAACCGATCTCACCGCGCTGCCGGAGATTGTAGACAGCCGTTTCCACATCGCGAATGTCGTAAGTACCCAGGGTATTTTTGAGAGTCTCCGTCACCAGAGCGGTATGACTGAATACACCATGCTTAAGCGCCAGTTTCTCCGTCGCCATTGTGATATCGGCATAAAGCTGACGTGTATCCGTGTTACCTGCATTCAGTTGTACCGCAGCACGTTTGAGATCGCCCCCGGAAAACCCCTCCAGTGAAGTTGTTTTGTTCGCATCGTGCTCGGCCAGAGCGGTGATGACCTTTTTCACATCGTCCACATACAGTCTTGCACCTTGTCTTGCACGGCTCAGCGCAACATAAAAACTGCGCTCGTTAACCAGATTTCTGCGCCATGATTCAACCTGCGCCATGATGTTGTTTACGGTCTTACCCTGAGCTTTATATGCCGTCAGCGCATAGTTATGAGAGAGGTTGTGAAGTGCCGTGGAATCAAGGGTAATGCTTTTGCCGCTGCCGTTCTCAAGGGTAAAGGTCTTCGCGGCGGCATCAATTTGCGTCAGCGTAAATTCGTCACCATTTTTTACACCGAGATCTTTTCTGGATTTGGTGAAAACGAGTTTTTCATTCTGTGAAAATGACAGGCGCTGCGGATTAAACACGTCCACCGCAAATTTTGCGTTACCAGTGATAGTCGAAGGGTTAAATGACATTTCAACACCATCACGCGTCATCAACACTTCACCTGTGTCACGGTCGCGATCAGTCACATGCCAGAACTCGCCCTTTTTGAATCCATCGTGGTCTTGCTGGAATTCGACAACATGATACTTTGAATAATACCGGTAATCACTGCGTTCGGCTTCATTCAGATTTGCACTGGAGAGGCCACGAACCATGATTTCATTAGCCGGTAACTCTCCACGTTGTACACGGTTATCATGTACTTCCTTGTTGAACGTATCACGGCCAATATTGTCCGGGATAATGACCAGCGTATTGTCGCGTTCGTGTTCAGAAAGAGCCAGGTAGTCATCGAGGATACTGTGTTTTTCCATATCAAAAACCGATCCCTTCAGACGCTGAAACGCTCCCGAAAAATTGCGTTCAATGGAGTCATATACGGCCTGACGCAGATTTTCATTCTTCTGGCGAATAATTGTCGTGACCTTCGACGTCGGCATTTTAAAGTCCTGAAGAACGGCGAATGGCCTCCCCCAGTCAACCGCCTCCATTTGCCTATCATCGCCCAGGAGTAACAATTTCGCGCCGCTTCGCTCAGCTTCTTTAACAAGCGCGTGCATGTTGCTGGCCCCGACCATGCTGGCCTCATCGACCAGCCAGACTTCACGACTGCTGACCGTTCCCTTCATCCTTCGGAACAGGAATGAATCGACCGTGCTGGTCGTCAGACCGGTTTCATGCGCCAGGGTGTCTGTGGCCGAGCCAGTAGGGGCAAGGCCGAGGAAGGAGAAGCCTTTTGACTCGCCATACCCGATCAGGCACTGAAGCAGAGTTGTTTTGCCCGTACCAGCGTACCCCTGTATTGCAGACGCTAAATCCTGGCTACTGGCCGCATCGATTATGGCCTGTCTCTGGTCTGACGAAAATGCAAAAGGTGCGCCAAATTGCTGCGATTTTACACCTTCAAACTGGGTGATCCAGGCGGCTACATCGTCTCTCGCTCCTACGGCTGGTCGAGTCTGCTGACCATTGAGCATAGCGAACACCATCGCGCGTTCTTTTTCAAAAGCAGCCGGAGTGGTAACGGCCAGGCCTGGATCTTTGCTTCTTGAAGCGCGTGGAAGAAGTTCGCCGCTGTTAATCATTGACCGAATCACCTGAGCGATATCATCGGGTGACGCATGGCCGATGGTTAAACGCATCGATTCTTTCAGGATCGCATTGGCTGAGAAAACAGCCTCATCAGCCGCCTTTACCCGATAGGCAAGCCGCACATCCCTCACCAGATTTTGCACCTCCTGGTCGCTAAATTCGTAGGCATTCAAATATTCGCGCACCAGTTTATCGGTTGCTCTGGCAAGTGGCTCGGCAGACTGTTCGTCAAAATGCGAAGGTAGAGGCGCGTTTTCAGCTTTGCTTTGAAGTGTCGCTGACGGCTCAACACCACCGTCATGATATGAATTTGCATCATTCAGGCCCGAAGAAAGATTGTCATCATCCGTCAGCTCATCCCTGGTCGCAGTTCGCTGCGAAACAGTAGCCGGTTTCCCAGAATCACCTGTATGCGGCTGTGTCACGTTTTTGGATTCGCCCTGAGTGTCAGGCTGACTTCTTTCAATTTGTGGCTTCTGTCGCTCGCGAGCGCGTTCAATAACTGAGTCAAGATCAACGCCATGTTCCGCGACTGTCGCATCCCAGATTTCTTTCAGTTCTTCCAGGGGAATGTCCGTTTTGGTGTCGCGACTGTACAGCGCCGCTTTCTCCATCGATTTAGCATCGAACAGACCAAACTGATTTGCGCTCTCCAGTACCTGCGCCCTACGCTTTGAAAATGCCCCCAATAATGATTCAGGAACACCTTTTATATCCCAGAAACCATTTTTGTTATCGACGTCTTTCTCATCGCGTAATTCAATATCATAACCAAGACCAACTACCTTCTTGGCGAATATTGAGCGATAGGCCATTCCGATTGCTAACTGCGCCTCAAACATCTTCTTGGTTTCAAGGCTACGCCACTGCCCGGATGAATCCATAACAGCATTCATTACTACATTATGTGAATGAAGCTGCGGATCGTGTTTTCGCGATTCGGTATGAACATAACTGGCGTAAACTAAATTATCGACTTTCGCGTATTCAGCTTTTCCCTCATTTGAAATACGCGTCATAGCATATTCTCTCTCAACAAATGCCATCGCTTCTTTACAAGATTGGATATGTGCAGCAACAAGACGTTTATCACCACCAACCAGAGCGAGTACAGAAACACTTTTCGGAGCCGATAGAGTAAAATCCCATCCTGGAACATGTTCTATTACGCCCCCACTCCCAATCTTGCCTAAATGCGTTTCAGTATTTATTCGCCCTTCAAGTAACTTAACAAAATCCTCAGAATTCACCGGGCCGCTCAAACCTAAATGTTCGGCCCCTTTTCCTCCCCACGATGAACCTATATCACCAGAGTCTTTGTCATAATATTTATCAGGCGAACTATAATAAGCCGCTGCCTTTTTCGTGCTTTCCACTTTCGCAAGACTGAGCATTAAAATCCTCCACCGATATCAGGCTGTTTAATGGATTTTTCATTATTTTTAGTCGTCGTATCGTTTCTTGCCGCCCCGTTCTGTTCATGGCGCTGATTAAAGTCTTCAATTAACTGCTGAAAATGAGGGTCTTCGGCATACATCTGGTTAAAATCTGATTCGTCATCATCTTCAGTGTCACTTTCTGGTTTAGCACTTTGCGCCTGCATTGCCTGAGCAATCGGATTGAGGGTATTAGATTTTTCGGCTGCATCTGGACTATCTGGAGGCATGGTCGCAACGACAGGCTCTGATGCTGGTACAACATTGACTACAGTGGCCGGTGAATCAGCATTATCAACGGGTTGTGGGTTTGCCCCCTTGTCACCGGTAAACGTATTGATAACATCATCAAGAATTTGTGCTTTGGATTTTAAACTGTCTTCATCAGGAGCCACATTACCCTGCGGCTTCTGAGGCTTCAGTTCAGCACTGTCCATTTCTTTGTAAATAGTATCTAAAACGTCTTCTGGTCTGATTTCATTCTCCTGTGAATACAGCGCCATAAAGCTCTCATCCCGCAGCGCTTTTGTCTCAATGATGCCGGGATGCAGCAGCTTCATGTTATCGAATGGCATTTTGATTTTCGCTACAGGCAACCCCCGCCCAAGACGCAAATAACAGGTGTTATCTGGCAACGACATAATTTCACTTTTCAGAACAAGATTTTGTTCCTTACTGGCGCGGTTAATCGTAGTCGCATCACGAACTTCGTTTGCACCATAGCTTGTGTTTTCATTGGGCTTTTCGACTTCCTGATCACCCAATTGCTCGGCCAGCCAGCTAGCGCCTTTAACCCCATTGATACGGAACGCCGCAAGTGACCCAATGGAGTCCATCAGAATCTGTGCTTTCTTATCACCGTAAGTTGATTCGGCCTGTGCATTGGACTGAAAACCCAAAAACGGGAAGCCGCCAAACTTACGGCAAGTTGAAATATAATCGCATAGAGAAGGTATCTCATGCAGGGTTCCCGCCTCATCAACACCGGTGACGATCAGGCGGTCTTCGGAGGGTTCAAGAGTCAGAATTGCAGACATGGCCGATTCAAGCATCATTGTCATCATCGGCTTGAGTGTTTCTTTCATATCATCACGTACAGTAATAAAAACCCATGCGTCTGAATCCTCATCATGCGCCCAATCCCGGAATGAAAAGCGGGGGCCAGTCGGCAGCGCCAGATGTTTAAAATTACGGGTGTAAGCAGTGATAACAGCGCGTACAGAACCAGCTAACTTATCCAGTTCCAGATTCATAACGTTACGGGCATCGGTAGTGGCGACTACTTTAGCTATTTTATCGTTGGACATCCTTAGTATGATATTCATCAGATGTTCAACCTTCGGCTGTTTAAATCGCCGTCCAAGCTGTTCCAGCAGTGCTGAAAATAACAGTCGTGGCGCTTCCGTCCAGAAGGGATCCCCCCCAGAGTTGTGATCGGGAATTGCCGCCTTTGCCAGGCGGTCATACATCGCGGGATTTTTACCTTCAGCCCAGAAATCCCATGAATGAGATCGGGTATCAAAAACATTAAGAATGACGTCTTTACCAGGGCGATAAAAGCGCTTAGTAAACTCACCGGAAATATCATACAACACGGCCTTTTGACGCAGGCCACGCGCCTGACGAAGAACATCCCTGGCCGTGGTGGATTTACCAGTACCCGGAGAACCTATCATCGCAATGCCTGAGTTCTCCTGAAAGCGGATCAGGGGAACGCCTGCTATCGAAATTCGTGAAGGACGGCCATCCTCCTTAACCCTGTCTTTAGCTGCGGCTATTAAGTCGTTTATACCTACAGCTTTTGCACCACGAACATGTTCTTCCTTGCTTTCGTCTTTGCCTTTCTTCAATACGAACCGGAAAAGATACCAGGCTGCAATTAAAGCAATCAATGTTGAAAACAACAGGCTTCGTAGCAGGTTGCTGTAAAGTGTCGCCGCATGATTCTGCATCACCGCAGATGAAACAATTTGCTTATCTGTGACGTTTACCAGACGGCCATCAGGCAGGCGCAATGACGTTTTGCCGTTAACCATTCCAAGCTGATTAACAAACATCGAGGAATAGTAGTATTTAAGGCCCATGTACCAGTCGGTACTGTCGGTGAATCGGTATGTCAGTAGCCCGGTAGATAAGGCAAAGACAATGAACACGATTTTGAAGTAACGCATTAAGGTCTGATGCAGCATTCGGATGAAGTGCATCAAGACCTGACCGCCCCGGTTTAGCTCCGAAACAGTGCTGTTATCCTGCTTCTTGTCGCTCATATTTAACCCTCAATTCCAAATTGGCTTTCCAGAATTTTTTGAACTCTTTCGTTAGCCTTTTGAAAGATATGTTCGTTAGCTAAGGCGGTTGCGTTTTCAAATGTCATGGAAGGGTTCGAGGCCATGATGTCGAAGATGCTTTTAAACATAACGATGTAAGTGGGGAGAAGAATGTGTTTGAGTTTCGCTACGTTGCGGAACACGCCATCTTCGTCGGAAAGAAGCTGGTACATGACTATCTTCTTCGCCATTTCGTTTGGGCTGATTTGCTGCTTTGCTGCTTCCTTTTTCAGTAGCTCCTCATAATTCAGTGGCATTCGAAACTGCACATTCAGGCGATTTTTTGTTTTTGACATGGAAAAGCTTCCCCTTACAGATTTCATGATATGAATTTGTATCATAGCAAATCTCATGCCCCCCTGCGAAAATCAATCCCAATGAACATCAACAACATAGTAAAACAATTGACATATCGAATAATGCAGGGGGGGCATGACTTGCCTAACGCCTGTCATTACTGGTTTTCCTGCCTTTAGATTTGCAATGTGCATGACATTTGCACATTGGGGGTCATGCCCCCCTAAAGCCAGGCGCAGCAAGGCTTTGGGCGAAGCATTGTATAATGCGTGGGGTGTGACGCGATTTTTTGTACCTGCTCAGCCACCGAACCCCTATACCTTGTCGCTTTTGATCTCCGCTCTTTGATTTCGACCACCTTCCCACACTGTTGATCACCTTCAGGGTCGAGCGCTATGACCTGGAATGAGCAACCACCTCATCGATGGCCGCTGAGCACCTCTGAACACCGGGCGTATCTGCGCAGCAGTGCGCCCCCTGCCTGTGGCAACATGCCGGGGCTGCATCCGGGCAACGCGCCAGCACTGCGCCGGGCGTATCTGCGCAGCAGTGCGCCCTCTGCCTGCGGCAACATGCCGGGGCTGCATCCGGGCAACGCGCCAGCACTGCGCTGGGCGACGGCAACGGCTCAGCATCATGCCGCTGGCGCGGCGACGGTCTGCACCCTGAACGCCGGGCGTATCTGCGCAGCAGTGCGCCCCCTGCCTGCGGCAACCTGCCGGGGCTGAATCCGGGCAACGCGCCAGCGCTGCACCGGGCGGCGGCAACGGCTCAGCATCATGCCGCTGGCGCGGCGACGGAAACGCACCTGAACGCCGGGCGTATCTGCGCAGCAGTGCGCCCCCTGCCTGCGGCAACCTGCCGGGGCTGAATCCGGGCAACGCGCCAGCGCTGCGCCGGGCGGCGGCAACGGCTCAGTATCATGACGCTGGCGCGGCGACGGTCTGCACCCTGAGCGCCGGGCGTATCTGCGCAGCAGTGCGCCCCCTGCCTGCGGCAACCTGCCGGGGATGATTCCGGGCAACGCGCCAGCACTGCGCCGGGCGGCGGCGACGGCTCAGCTTCATGCCGCTGGCGCGGCGACGGTCTGCACCCTGAGCACCGGGCGTATCTGCGCAGCAGTGCGCCCCCTGCCTGTGGCAATCTGCCGGGGCTGCATCCGGGCAACGCGCCAGCGCTGCGCCGGGCGGCGGCAACGGCTCAGCTTCATGCCGCTGGCGCGGCGACGGTCTGCACCCTGAACGCCGGGCGTATCTGCGCAGCAGTGCGCCCCCTGCCTGCGGCAACCTGCCGGGGCAGAATCCGGGCAACGCGCCAGCACTGCGCCGGGCGGCGGCAACGGCTCAGCTTCATGCCGCTGGCGCGGCGACGGTCTGCACCCTGAGCACCGGGCGTATCTGCGCAGCAGTGCGCCCCCTGCCTGCGGCAACCTGCCGGGGCTGAATCCGGGCAACGCGCCAGCGCTGCGCCGGGCGGCGGCAACGGCTCAGTATCATGACGCTGGCGCGGCGACGGTCTGCACCCTGAGCGCCGGGCGTATCTGCGCAGTAGTGCGCCCCCTGCCTGCGGCAACCTGCCGGGGCTGAATCCGGGCAACGCGCCAGCGCTGCACCGGGCGGCGGCAACGGCTCAGCTTCATGCCGCTGGCGCGGCGACGGTCTGCACCCTGAACGCCGGGCGTATCTGCGCAGCAGTGCGCCCCTTGCCTGCGGCAACCTGTCGGGCAACTGGTAGTTGAAGATCAAGGCTCTTTCGTAGGTGATCGGAAATGATTATGCGAGAGGTGTAGCGCGGGAAATCTTGCGAGCGTTTCACATAACGCCTATGATACAAATTCATATCACAGTGGAGGCGCAATTTATGGCGGTCATACAACCCAAAGACTCACTCAATAAAAAGAAATTTCAGTTTCAGGTTCCGGCTCCGATCCTGAATGAATACAAAGAAAAAAAGGAATTGCTGGAGAGCTTCAATCAAAGAGTAGATATCAGCGACGACTTAGTTAAGGCTCTAAAGGATGCTATTAAGCAAATGGATAAACATCTGGCTGAATTAACCTCCCAGTCAGGCGTAACTGACTCACCAGGACAGCACAAGTCAGTGGCATAAAAAAAGCAGGCATCTTGCCTGCTTTCAATTTAATCTACAGATAGTTCTTTTAGATTTTTTTCGGTCGTGTATTCAATATGGTGAATAGCATTACAATACATAATGTTCTCGCTCGATAAATGTACCAATGATCTTGTCATGCATTTCTGTCGATTTTGAGTATCCCAGTGTCTTGCGGTTTAGTCGTTTCAATCTGTTGCGAAGTTTCAGGTTTTCACGCTCAATACGTTGCGTGTAAAGCTTACCCGTAATATGTTTTTCATTCGGTAACACGTCATAAGCACTGAAATTATCTGTGCACCAGAAGGCAACATTAAAACCTGACAGCAACCCCAGTAACTGACGAAGCGTTTTCTTGCTCCGGCGACCAAAAGTATGGGCAATAATACGTTTGAGACGAGGTTCCCATGCGTACCACAGCCAGCGTTGCTTCTTTTTATTGCCGACAAATGACCACATTTCATCCACTTCGCAAATGAGCTGAATTTTCAGATTACCCAGAGGAAGAAAGGTTACGTTTTGCGGTGAGAGTTTTTTAGTGTACGCACAACGGCATTAATGCTGATATTCAATGCCCGAGCGGTGTCGCGGATACCGGCATTATTCATGGCAAGATCAATAATTTGAGTCTTCATACCCTGTTGGCAGGCACGGTACTCATATTCAAGTTGAAAGCTCCGGCAGCACGCCTGACAGCGATAACGTTGATGTCCGGAACTCCCCTGTCCGTGTTTTTTTACCGGGGCTGTTTGCTTACAAAACGGACATTTTACATCAACCTTAGCCATCAGAATCCCTTTGATAAAAACGATGAGTTTATCTGATGATCTCCGGATTGAATACACGACCTAAAATTGTGCGCCTGCTGCTATGCGGTGATCAGGAACATTACGGCCATCGAGAATACTCATCATTTTTTCCAGGTCATTAAGCTTATTCCGGCCCTCATCCGTCACGTAGTAACAGTTTTTGCTGGATGCGGAACCGACCATACAATTCACAATGATTTTTTTACCGATTTTGCATGGGCAATTTGTTTTATAATCCCAGGATAATTTTTTGAATACATCCGTCACGCCTTGCTCAAAAATCTGCCCTTTGTCCTGATGTAATGCACGGAATGAGGCATGAATGTTTTCAAGTGTTGCTTCAGGCATGCTGGGCGTATCGAGCTGCTTTTCCCAGTCGCTAATCTGTTGATGGCTCATCAGGGTTTTCATGCCAGTTTCATTCATCAGTCGTGTCCAGATCCCCGAATCAAGGTTACGCTTCATGCGCTTAATTGCGGCATCATCGCTTGAAGCCCCCAGACCGTTACGGACAATTTCGTGAAACCCATACATTTTCTCGTCTGTTACTTCTTTCATTAATTTCTGCGCTTCGCGAATCTTTGCCAGACCATCCGCAAAAGTAGTCATTGCATAGGCTGCGCGAGCAAGAATATTTTCAATTGAAATGGAAGGAACAACTTCACTGGTTGAGGCAAATTCGCAGATCACTTCTGGATTGATGGCGGTAGTCATAATGTCACTCCATCCCGGATTACGGCGGGTGTCCGTGTGGGCCTAATGCCCTGTTTCTGATAATAATTATAGCCTATCCTACCGCCATTGAACACAATAAATTCACAAAATGTAAATTTAATTACTGTTGATATTTCCGTCCCGACTGCGCAGCGCGTCATGCTCCGCATTCATTTTTAGCGCTTCGCTGTGCGCCCATAACAACGCGTTACGTTGCATATTATCGCCCGTAACCGCCCATAATGTCGGTATGGCGGCGACGTCCGGCAATATACCATCATATTCAGCATTCCATCGGTGTGCTTCTTCGTACATGGTTTCACGTTTATACATGCTATACCGCCCTTTTCAGGCGTCTCCATTGGGTGAACAGATAAAGCCCGGCATCGCCGGGCAGGTTAGTCAGAATGGCAACCCGTCGCGGGTCAGACTGGACTTTGCAAGCGCCATAGACAGGCGCTGACATAACGCCTGCGGGGTCAGTCTTGAAGATTGTTCCAGTTCATCTGAGATTGCCTGGCGGCTATAGCGTGAGGTCACTACACGGGACAGGAGCTTTTCGCTTATATGATCGAACCACCGCGCAGAATCATAATTATCTCCGCGCCGTTCTTCAGACGCCTGTTGAGCTAATACTTTCATTTGCTCAAGGGCCATGTTTCTGCTCGCGTCTGAAACAATGCAGGTTTCCCATTGTAATCCGACTTTTTTATAGCAGTGGCTGGCGCTCATAACGCGCTTGCCGTAACGGTCGAGGATTTCCAGATACTGAAAATTGAATGACTGTGGGCCACCGTCCTCACCGTCAAAAAGTTCGCATGAATAATCGATGTCAGGATTCCGATATACCCAGGCATTATTTTTATACAGGTGATCGGCAAGCAGAACGGCAGA
This sequence comes from Buttiauxella sp. 3AFRM03, assembly GCF_003675305.1. Classification (NCBI taxonomy): domain Bacteria; kingdom Pseudomonadati; phylum Pseudomonadota; class Gammaproteobacteria; order Enterobacterales; family Enterobacteriaceae; genus Buttiauxella; species Buttiauxella sp. 3AFRM03. Next base: position 18,398 of record NZ_CP033074.1, on the reverse strand, counting down.
CGTAATATCGGCAATGCCGGTGATATTTAACTGACCATCCATGTAAACATATTCATCAATACCGCAACCTAGTTCGTTATAGGCCATACGGCCATAAGCAACAATTTTCAAAAGATTGCAGGCGATATCTTCCCGAACAGAAACGCCAGGTTCATAAAGTGAAGCAATAAAGTTTACGGTAGATGCGTTCATATCTGAGTTCCTCCCGGATTACGGCGGGTGTCCGTGTGGGCTGTAACGCCCTGTTTATGATACTAATTATAGCTAAATCGCCCGGATTCATCCAGCTTTATTTACATATTGTGAATTTATTTTTGCCCCGTTCCCGCGCCGCTGCCGAACCGTCCAGGAAAAAATCGGGGGTTCCCTTCAGGGTTCCGATTTTTATCCTTGACGGCCCTCCCGGTAATACCCTGCCAGATGGGGGAGGGTTCCCGCAGGGAGCCATCCCCCATGTAAGACCGCCGTTGACCTTCACACACACTCCCAGACACTCACCGGCGCTCATGGCCGCACATCTGCCCTGAAGTTCGCCCACGGCGAACGGTGAAAGCGCGGGGGCCATCAGGCTACCTGAAGCGATGCCGTTGACCCTGGGTGACGGATGGACGCCCGAACGGGGCGAGACGCGCAGCGGCTCGATGCGCAGCACGACAGCCGGGTTTTCCGGCAGCGCCGGAAAACACCCCAAGCATAAAATGCTAGATTTGATTATCGAGGAAACCAGGAATAGAGGTTGTGGAAGTGGCTTTCTTTGCCTGAGTGAGAAGTGTATCCCAGTCTTCAGGCGGCTCTCCTGCCTTTAGCATCCCTGAAAACACCTTGTAGGCGTCCGTTTTAGAGCCGTAAGCGCGTAGGGTATCGAAATCGTTAACCCAACCGATAATGATAGTTTTGTACTCATCGCTGCAACGATAGAACAAACGGAACTGCGAAAGAAACTTGGCGCGGAACCAGTGTTTATATTCATCGCCTAACGTATCTCCCTGACGGTATTGCGGATTGAAGGGATCGGTTGCTATCCGTTCCTCAATCACGCGCTCAATCGCCTTCAGGAGCTTGGTTTCCTTCTTGCCTTTGTATTCATTTGGCTTTGAAGCTTTTAAAGCCACTACCTTCTCAGTCAATTCTGCAATCTGCTTCAGAAAGCATGAATGAAAGAAGATTTTCCACCCGTTTAACTCTACGTATTCCATGTTCCACCGCCCGTGTTAGTTGTTAATCATCGGTAAGCGGCGCGTCTAAATCGACCTCAACTCCAGCAGTCAGTGCTTTCATGCTATCCCAAAACATTACCGGTACTGGGTGAATGTTCTGCGGGTTTTTCTTCATGTCATTTTCGAGAAAAGTCAGAAACTGCGATACAACCGGGTCGTCCTGTTCTTCTTCCTGTCGGGACATGATGACTTTACCGCCAGCCATCAAGGTGTACTTAATGTACTCCCCAGGCTTGAGGTGCAAGGCATCGCGTATTGCTGCCGGGATCGTTGTCTGGCTGCGTTCGGTGAGTCGAGACTCAGCACGCAGTGACACATCCGCACTGTTTAAATATTGAGTAGCCATTGATTGAACCCTCTTAATTCCCACTTCCTCCATCACAAGGGTGCGGGAGCCTAACCCCGCCGGGAATAGTTCATTGTCTTCACCCAGACTCAATAACGAGAGCTATCGGTTTGCTAAGCCGCTGGGTTTACTCCTACATGTTAAGTCGCATTAGCTGCGGTTGCTCGGATGAGCACGGCTAGTATAATGCATTTGCATTACACAATGCAAGTGCATTACGCAATGCAGGTGCATTGTTTATTCATTGTGTACCGCCACGGCATAGGCGCGTCAGAAAGAAGTATCTATGGGGTAACTAATGCGGATTGTTGCTGGAGGCTCTGGTGAGAAGCGCCAGCACCAGGCTGGCTTTACTCTTTATCTTCGATAATGGAACTACGCTCAGCCAAAAAATCAGGATCGGCATTTTCAACAGCAGTCGTCAGGCTACTCCAATTTGGACGCACCGGTTTAAGGATAATGGTATCGCCTTCCCTGATGATCTCTAACTCTTTAACCCCTTCAAAATCCATATCCCGCGGGATTCGAATTGCGCGATTACCGCCGTTCACAAACACTGAAACTGTACGCATATCTAGCTCCTTATTCCTGATGATTTTTGTTATTCCTTCATAATAACACCGAACTATTAAGTGTTTAACATCGGTGCTCACGCGGCAGGTATCCTTGCTGCATGAAGCCGTCAGTCCGAAGGATGATTTTGCGCATGCGCAAAATCACGCAAAGCGCAGGCTGTACCCGTCAGGGGCATGCCATACCGCAGACCGGGTGAAACCCGGTCTTCATCGCCCTGTGCGAAGAAAAACCCCGCAGCGCGGGGTTATCATCAGACTTCAGTCGAGCCTATCCACTGTGCATTCAGGTACGCATCAGCGCCGTCATTCACGCCCTCCGGCTGTACTGACGTGAGCGCCTCATGAGTCCATCCCTGCTCAGGCGCGGCTTGCATATGCAACTTCGAGCCATCGAGCGAGCGTATCACGAGAGGAAAGCGTTTTAACGGGGTCAGGATGTCGGCTTCACCTTCTTTGATATCTGTAATATAGGTCAGCATGTGAAGTTTTCCGGTTCATCGTTTTTAAGGGCGCAAATGTAGCCGTAAGCGGATTGTTCATTTTCACCATACTTATGACTTTCATTGTGCGCGAGGTCGTATAAAACAGAATCCGCTTCCTCATCCGTTAAGGTGTAGTCGTGACGTTCTGCAATGTCGCGTACTTCACTACGCGTCCAGACGATAACTGAAATCACAGTGTCAGGGTAAACCTGTTGCAGGTATGCCAGAACTTCTTCAGGTGTGCCAACCATTGTTGTTGCTCCTTCCCGGATTACGGCGGGTGTCCGTGTGGGTGTAATACCCGGTAATAATGATCTTTGTTGCGTAGTGCCGGGCATCAGCCCGGCAGATGAAATTTATTTCCTGACGGCGCTTTTCAGCAGGGGGCGGTTATAGGTGACGGAATAAACGCTTTCAGTTTCGTTCTGGCGCATCGGCTCTACACGGGTGACGTTGTGGCACATATTGTTTGCCTGCATGATTTTTTCGACCTGCACAAACAAGCTGGCGGTTTCGTCATAGGGAAAGTTGAGCGTTCCTTTGTGACCAGACAGCTTAGGGATACCGGAGAAATAAAGGGCTTTGACGCCATTTTTGGAAAAAACGGATACTGCTACACTGTTACGGGCTTCGATCATGACAGCTACTCCATCCCGGATTACGGCGGGTGTCCGTGTGGGCATAACGCCCTGTTTCTGATAATAATTATAAGCGAAGACGTAAAAAAACGCCAGAAAACATTCACAATATGTAAATATAAATTCTAGCGTTTTGCCTGCCTGTCAATCAGTCGGTGCTTTCAATCCAGGCTAACCGGCGACGTTCTGCGTCCTCCAGTTGCGCCATATCAATTCGCCCCAGCACATAGTCAGGAATGTCATCCTGCGTCAGGTTTCCCCGGTCATCCACGTCATAGGATTGTCTGTATTTTCGGTCATAGACCGTGCGCCCCTCGGAGTGCCAGAATTCCTCTCCCTTTGTGGTAGTCAGCCTGTTTTCCTCGCGCTGGTTCCAGATCGCGGCCATAAAAAAGCCTGCGGTGATGGTCTGGCAATGAGGGCAGGCAAAATAGAAGTGTCGCTTCAGTTCATGACGCGTTGCGTATGCGCTTTTGCAGTTCTGGCATTCAGACAGCAAAAGGCATCCTGACGGCTTCAGTGAGGCGACATAACCAACAGCCTGCATTGCATAAAGAAACCCGGTAATGGTTTCATCAACCACTTGCTTATCGGCATCAGTCAGCCGTTGCCGTGCCTGTTCAAGAACAGATTCGGGAAATACCAGGGGGTAAAATTTATCAAACATTATCAGCCTCGTTATGGTCAGGGAGGGCGATCAGCCGCTCTCCGGTGTTGTACTGGTCAACAAGTGCCTGCATCGAGTCGCGGGTGTAGCCGTAAGCGCTGAGCGAATGGTCACTGGCGGTGATCGCCATCGTTCCGTTTTCAATCTGCACGAATGCTCTGATTGTGCCGAAGATGGCTTTTTTACCTGGTGGAAGCGTTTCAATCCTTCCGGGTTCAGTGAGGTCTGAACGTGGTCTGGTGTTGGCTTTACCGGCGCGGTGCTGGCCTTTTACCGTGTGCTTGCTGGCAGGTAAAAACTGACCGCCTTTATATTGCTGCCCGTTAATCCCGGTCTGACCGCCTTTCCTTGCTTTACCTTTCATTCGATAGCCCTGTTCGATTGTCATCGTGGCTGATTTGCCGTTAACCCAGCAGATGAAAAAGATTGTCCATAGGAGCCGCCGCAGCTACAGGCCAGCGTTCCTCATTAATGAACACGCTGAAGTAGTCAGGGGCATCGTTGTAAATCGCGGTTTCTTCTTCGGTCTTTGCGACAGCCAGATAAAAGCGATTATCGTTATCAGTCATCTTTCCGTGCTGGCAAACGTAGTAATAAAGATCGTCGATTTGATCATTGGTCAGCGGGGTAGCCGCAGAATTAGTACAGGCAACAGACTGAATTGAAATATTCATACTAAGCGCACTCCATCCCGAATAACGGCGGGTGTCCGTGGTGAAAATAGGGCGCAATGCCCCATTCAGCATTAGCGGTTGATAAAAACCATCACTTTCTCAACGATCTGCCGATGTGTCAGCGTATCCACATCACGCAGCGTAAAATAACGAAACTTCCCTTCTCCAGTGTGAATCTGGGCAAACATATCGGTGATATTGTCAGTGAAGCGTTCGCTGAGCATAAACGTAGTATTCTCATTGGATGAAACCCAGCGCAGGGGCGGCAGGACTTCGAGCATTTCTGTATAGCGGTTCAACGATATTTCAGTGACCGGCTTTACCGCCGCCTGATGCACTTCAAATGCCACTTCTTCCCAGGTCAGGATCTTGATGTTCGGAAATTCATTCTGATACTCGGTCAAAGTCTGTTTGCTGTATAAGCCAAAATAGTGATCGCTGGTTGGCGGTGTGGTGCTTTCAGGCTTTATGCAGACAATTTCCTGCGGCGTAAGACGACCGGGAATGTAAAAATACATATTGGTCATGCGAGGCAGATGCTGGATCGAGGTATTCATATTTATAATTCCATCCCGGATTACGGCGGGTGTCCGTGTGGGCGGTAACGCCCTGTTTCTGATACTAATTATAGCTAAATCGCCCGGATTCATCCAGTTTTATTTACATATTGTGAATTTTATTTAGCCTCGTTCCCGCGCCGCTGCCGAACCGTCCAGGAAAAAATCGGGGGTTCCCTTCAGGGTTCCGATTTTTATCCTTGACGGCCCTCCCGGTAATACCCTGCCGGATGGGGGAGGGTTCCCGCAGGGAGCCATCCCCCATGTAAGACCGCCGTTGACCTTCACACACACTCCCAGACAATCACCGGCGCTAATGGCCGCACATCTGCCCTGAAGTTCGCCCACGGCGAACGGTGAAAGCGCGGGGGCCATCAGGCCTCCTGAAGCGATGCCTTTGACTCTGGGTGACGGATGGACGCCCGAACGGGGCGAGACGCGCAGCGGCTCGATGCGAAGCACGACAGCCGGGTTTTTCGGCAGCGCCGGAAAACGCCCAATATAGGAAGACCTTTATCTAAGAGAATTTGAATCATATACGGAATAAGTTGTATGTCTGACTATACTTCGATGAACCAAACTCTACCAAGACGCCAATTAGTGGAATATGTTATGAGAGCTACCGCTGCTTTTTGCATATCTTTGCTGACTTTTAATGTATTTGCCGATCCACTTCCATTGCAGGATTTGGACGCAGCACTTCAGAAGCTTTTAGACGACGACCAGCGAGCCTTTTACGGGATACCCGAAAACATCCAAGTCCCAAAGCCTAACCCAAAACGCAAATCTCTCACTGCTCAAGTTAGTCATTCTCTAAATAAATCAAACTATTTATTCCCACATACTTTAAACAGTCAAGGTGAAATGGAATCTTTAAAAACTACAGCGCAATATTTAAAGCCATTCTCTTTTGGGACTACTCCCATTGGACCTCCTTGGAATTTTGTTAAGAACATCACTCTGATACCGCTTAAAATTAATTATGCCTCTGTAGGTGACTCAGCCATCCCGGATTCAATTTTTAGGGCAAAAGTACAGGGTTATAATTGCACTGAGCAAACCCAAACAATAACCGGTAAGATTACAAATACCTATAAAGCATCACGTAGCTCCGTTTTGAATTCAAATATTAAATCTGATTCAAAATTTGCTCTTGGTTTCCCTATTGGTAACACAGGAGCAACGGTAGGGTTTGAGAAGGCATTTAGTGTAGGCATTGGTGAAAACATAACGACTAACGAAGAACATACCCAATCGGATGAAGATGAAATAAATCAGCAGGTTCCCGCACACGTCAAACGCATTTACTACTTAGAGCGCATCGTCAAAACTGGTTACTATTACTTCGATGGTACTGTTCTTGCTGACGGAGATGTATCACCCAATCCTAGCCCTGAAAGTTCAGATCCATTTTGGGGTTTATTAAGCCAAACTCTAAGAAAACCTGAGTATAAAGACCCACAAAGACGGACTTTTCATGTTTCAGGTTATACATGGAATGCCAGTGGATTTGATAAAAATTACTACTGGATTGATGAGCCACTCACTGCTAACCAATGCAGCGATCTTGTTAAATCAATAGGGAAACCTTTTGCTGCTGTGCCTATCGTAGATAATGATTCCCAAGAGGTTGTATCACCTTTATTTAATGGAATGTTGGTCGAAACAGGCAATGTCACAGGAACAATCCTTGTTAGAGCAAAATCTAATTCGACCTTATCCTGCGATGTTTCATTCTCAACACTCAGCGAGCAAGCAAATGTCAAAGCGCCACCGGGCGAATGGTCGAATTGGGTTCCTTTAATTGCTCATAAATCTCGCGTTTCATATTCTGTTAATTATTCTATCAATGACAATGCACAATGTTCTACGTCGGTAGAACCGCAAATTAAATACATGAGAAGTATGACCATTCAAAACCCCAGCCCTACCTGACTATATGCGAGGCATAAGATATGGCAGACTCTGACCCGAATGTTTTAGGTTTAACCTGTGAGCAATGCGATGAAATGTTCCAGGAATGTATCAACGAAGTACCCGCCGATTCACCGTCAGGCTATGCAATATGTCAGCTTTTATGGGATGACTGCAAAAAAAACTGTCAGGGCGTATCATCACTCACGCCCGAAGATGTTGACAGAATAGTTCGCTCAAAAGCTGAGCTTCCCTAAGAACTAAGTTCTTTTGCATGAGGCCGTCTGTCCGAAGGATGATTTTGCGCATGCGCAAAATCACGCAAAGCGCAGGCCGTACCCGTCTGGGGCATGCCATAAAGCAGACCGGGTGAAGCCCGGTCTTCATCAGCCAGGCAATAAAAAACCCCGAATTTATCGGGGTTAGCATCGAGGCTTCAACGTTGGGTTAGATACCGGCCAGCCTGTAGGCTTCTTCCTCACTCCCTGCTAAACCAAACCAGACAACACGCGCACCGGGAAAATCCATTCTGATGCAAGAATTTATCGTTTCGTCAGAGCGAGCGGCACGTTCAGAGTAGACCGTCATACAGGGCTTACATTGTGTCGAGGCTATGCCGTTTATGTTCTGGCCGGGCATGTTGAACATGACAAATGTTTTGGTCTTTGGTGTGGATCGGGCTTCAGTCATGAGGCTAACAGCCAGGTCGAAACAAGTTTTCGACACGTCATAGAGCGAGCTATCTTTCTTCATGACGTATTCCATTTTCGTACCCGCTTTTGCGCGCTTAATGGCGTTTTCCCGGCTCTGTTCGTTCGTCCAGCGGTTGTTCTGTCTTGCGGTAGGTAATGCAACAGCACCGACCGCGTAACACTCCGGCAGGTATCCGTCATTAATGAGGGCTTCAATAAACTCCCTGTAGGTGACAATTGTATCTTTAAAGCGGATTTTCTTTTTCAGGTGGTTTTCGGCTTTTTTGGCTATTGCGCTATTAATTGGCATTATTTTTTCCTTCCCGTGTTCGGCGGGTGTCCGTTAAAGTATTTTTAGAATCGGGGGCTGAATGCCCCCGTATATTTCACTTTTGCATAAACGCCATGCAGCGCTCGATGATTTCACCGTGCGTCAGGGTGCAAAGGTCGCGGAGACGGAAATACCGAAACTCATTCGGTGCAACGTGTACACGCGCAAAATATCCGTCACGTTGCCGCTATACCTTTCCATCAGCATGAATGACACTGTTACGCCCAAGTAGCAACAGTTCATCGGCGGGAGCACTTCGAGCACTTCTTCATATTTTTCTTCGGTGATTTCACTCACCGGCTGTCTTGCCGCGTCGTTCGCTTGTTGTTCTACTTCTTCCCATGTCAGCAGCAGAATTGACGGATGTTCTGCCTTGTATTCCTCCAGTGTTTTACCGGAATATGCGCCGCGATAAATATCACCGGCTGGGGTGGTATCGTCATAGACGCTGCCAGTCGGAATGATCGCCACGTCCTGTGGATGGCAGTTGCCGGGAATATAGAAATAGAGTTTAGGGCGGGTAACAGTTGCAGTAGTGTTTGGAGTCGTCATTTTGATATTCCATCCCGGATTACGGCGGGTGTCCGTTTTGGCTTAATGCCTTGTTTCTGATACTAATTATAGATAATACAGTCAGTTTTTGCCAATAAATATTTACATTATGTGAATTTAATTTGTGTTTATCCAAATCATACCGTTATAAAAAAGCCCGTTCTAAACGGGCTTTGAGATCTATTTCAACATCATTACAAAATCTTCTGGCGAAAGCGTTTTTTTGGCGTACTCAAAGAGGATGTTTCGCTTTTGCTTCATCACCTCGATTTGCTCCAGAGCATAAATCTTCGATGTCTCCGGCAGGTCTTGTAAATCGCTATGAATGCACTTGCTATAACAATCGAGCGTTAAAAGCATGCCGAGTACATCTGGCGAAACGTCATGCAGGTAGCGGTCGATAGGGGTGATCATCGAGATTCTTTCAATGTGCATAGGGAAAAAGTAACCCTGGCCGTTCTCTAACTCACGGATAGCAAAACCTTTGTGGCGGTAGTTAAAAACATACTTTGCCGTATAGTCCTGAATCAATTCCGGGATATAGGGGGCAAATGAGCCGAACAGATTGATAGTCGCCTGAGTCAGTTCGTCACGGCTGTTAAGCATAATAGTATTCATAATTTTCATCCTCCCGGATTACGGCGGGTGTCCGTGTGGGCTGTAACGCCTGTTTCTGATACTAATTATAGCTAAATCGCCCGGATTCATCCAGCTTTATTTACATATTGTGAATTTATTTTTGCCCCGTTCCCGCGCCGCTGCCGAACCGTCCAGGAAAAAATCGGGGGTTCCCTTCAGGGTTCCGATTTTTATCCTTGACGGCCCTCCCGGTAATACCCTGCCAGATGGGGGAGGGTTCCCGCAGGGAGCCATCCCCATGTAAGACCGCCGTTGACCTTCACACACACTCCCAGACACTCACCGGCGCTCATGGCCGCACATCTGCCCTGAAGTTCGCCCACGGCGAACGGTGAAAGCGCGGGGCCATCAGGCTACCTGAAGCGATGCCGTTGACCCTGGGTGACGGATGGACGCCCGAACGGGGCGAGACGCGCAGCGGCTCGATGCGCAGCACGACAGCCGGGTTTTCCGGCAGCGCCGGAAAACACCGCCTGAGCATTCGTCTTTCAGAGAAGCTCTTTCAGTTCTCGTTGGATCAGTTTCTTAGCCTGCTGCCTGGCTTTATGTTTACTGGTGCGCATTACAGCGTCATAGGCATTACTTTTTCTGTACCCACGGCTTCGGCATAAAGAACAGGTACAGCCTTCCCGACTGAAGAACAGCCCGAACGGTTTCATAGTTGCTCCTTTACGTTATGGAAGTTGGTTTTGTTAATTCAGCGGCCACTTTCGGCCAGCGCTTCGAACAAACGTCTGACTTTCAGACGGTCATCAAACTTATTCAGCCAATACGCGAGCGTATAGCGTGTCCTCCTGAACTCCATGCGCAGCGTGTCACCCGTGCTCACCTCGGCGGCAATACCCAGAATAGAGAGTTGGACGAAAGCCATGTCAGCGGCAAAGGGTCATTGTCAGTACAGGATACGAACAGTTCAGCGGAGGTGTTAAAGCCTGCATCAGCCAATCCATTTGCTATTTTGATGATCAACCCTCCTGAGCCTACAGCCGGTTCCTGGACGATGATGAAGCCATGCTTTTTGATTTCGCAGGCATAGTCATGTTTCATCAATTCAAACTTCAGGCTTGCAAGTGATCCTGGCGTGAAATACTGGCCCATCGCGGTATTTCCCAGTTCCAGAGCCATTACGCATTCACCCAGAAAATCACGGGGTTTTTCCTGTAGTACCTGCGGTAAAAGTCGGATCAACGTCTCCAGCATTTCCGCTTCTTTCATTGAGTAGTCGCCCTTCAGCTTGCGCGAATTCTCGTAACACTCAGGACTCAGGGCGAAACCTGGATCGATACGGTCAGCAGCGATTCGGCATAAGACCGTGAGCACATCGCGGGGTGAACGGTGTGCTGTTAGTTGTCTGACGACCTGCATAAACTGTGTTTCCGCTGATAGCACAAAGCCTCCTTTGTCAGGTTTTAGTAGAAGGGCGGTCGGATTCCGACCGCCATCCTTTTTGCGCATGCGCAAATCAACCTGTTCAGGTTTTTCAAAAATGAACGTTCTGGTTTGCCGTCAGCGTTGTTTCAACGGTTTCACGGGCGCGGGAAAGGATTTCATCGTGGGTTAGCGAATCTACGTCTCTGAATGTGGCGTAAATAGGCTGATCGTTCATGACCAATGCTGCAAAGCAGGTAACGATATCGGCAGCATTAAACTCACGACATTTAAACGAGCAGCCCAGGTTCGATTGGCACTCATCCATAATTTTCGAACGGCGGAACAGGTCAAATGTGCTTTTGCTGATCACCTCAACGGGCATACGGGCCGCAGCGCGAATCGCCGTTATGCAGTCATCCATATGCAACATAACGATCTGCGTATTTTGAATCTGAAGTTGTTCCAGCGTTTCCCCTGAATTCATTCCCCGATTTTGATTGCCGTCCACCTGTACTGGCTCTAATACGGAATATGAGCCTGGAATATAGAAATAGTGCATTTTCGTTCCTTTCCCGCTGGCGGGTGTCCTGTTCGCAATAATGAGTTACTAAGCCCGGTCAATTCGTCCGAAACCTGCGCTCTCGCAGATATAGCGCCATGCCATGTAAGTGATTTGTTCTTTACCTTCTTTCCAGCAAGCCACAACGGATTCTGCGTTACCTGTCATGACGGCTAACTGGCCCCATTTGATGCTTGCCCGGTTTAATACCTCCGTGATTTCATCGACGGTCGGCGGTGTCCAGTTAGCGAAATTGCGCAGAGTTTCCGGGCGTATCTGGACTTCCGGCTTATTGCTGTAACGTTGGTTCGGCTGTGACATAGTGATGCCTCCAGTTGCCCGGCCACCGTCAGGTGGCCGGTTCGTTTTAAATATGGCCGCGTTCTGCCATCGAAATGACGTCATTTCCAGCGACGATAAAATGATCCAGTGTTCTGATTTCAAATAGCTCCAGCGCGGTTTTAAGCCGTGCTGTGATGTTGATATCTGCGCGGCTTGGTTCTGGTGAGCCGGATGGGTGGTTATGCGCAAAAATTACCGCCTGAGCATTCAGCTTTAACGCTAACCTGGCGACTTCGCGGGGGCTGATTTGAACGGAGTTGATCGAGCCTGAATGGATGATTTCAAATGAAATTAACTGATTCAGATTGTCCAGATACAGCGCCCCAAAAATTCTCTTTCCTGGTTCTGGAGGTGCAGGCGCAAATATTGTGTAACAGCATCGGGCTGGTGAATGAATATGACGTTTGCTTAAGCCGGACTCAAGGATGGTCATCGCCAGATTAATAATTGAGTCTTCATGATTCATTGCTGTTTACCTCTCCCGGATTACGGCGGGTGTCCGTTCGGCTTAATGCCTTTTGTGTACCGTCACTATAATACAAATTTGTATCATGACAAAGAAAAATTCACATATGTGAATAAAAATAGCCTGTAAAGGGCTATGAAATATCACGTTGCTGGCGTATTTTTAGACTGTTCGGCATACCAGGCTATGCGAAATTGCAGTGGCCGATACGCCAGGAAGCGGGGCGGTAACATGCGGTGATAGTAAGATAGTGAGTAATCAATTTTGTTGGCGTAAGAGCTAACCAATGCGCAAAAGGCATTGCTGGCCGTCTTATCCGATCCGTCGATAAGCGCACTGAGAATAATGTCCAGGCTCTCGCAAGCTTTTAGCAGAATGCTACGCGCGGGGATATCCGCTTTCACATTGAAATCAAAAACTGGCAAATCATGCTGTTGGATGATTGCGGCAAATTTCTCGCGAATTGCGACAACTTCAGGATCGGTGCAAACATAGGATAGAGTGGTCATCGTGTTTTCTCTCCCGGATTACGGCGGGTGTCCGTGTTGGCGGTAACGCCCTGTTTCTGATACTAATTATAGCTAAATCGCCCGGATTCATCCAGTTTTATTTACATATTGTGAATTTTATTTAGCCTCGTTCCGCGCCGCTGCCGAACCGTCCAGGAAAAAATCGGGGGTTCCCTTCAGGGTTCCGATTTTTATCCTTGACGGCCCTCCCGGTAATACCCTGCCGGATGGGGGAGGGTTCCCGCAGGGAGCCATCCCCCATGTAAGACAGTCTTTAGCATTGCAGGCTCAGGCAAAAGACAGCGAATGTGGTGGCGGGTTTTGTGGCCGCAGGTGTATATAGTGCTTATCCACAGAATGGGGGATAAGTTCGGGAAAACTATCTGTTAACTTTGCACAAGACGATGCGGGTGACAAAAACAAAAAAACCCGCATTAGCGGGTTAAATTGGATGCAGCGGTATCGCAACGCTGCGGCACTACGGAATTTGACTACATTAACTGGCACGACGGGTTTACCGCGATACTGGCAGATGCAAACCTCATCAAATCCACAATATAAATCCTACTGGAACGGCGTCAAAGTCAACGTTTATCAGCGTCTGTTATGTCCGTTGCATTTGAGCGAGGATGGAAGCCCGTAAGGGCGAGACGCTTCGCGACTCGATGCGCAGCACGACTGCCGTTTTACTGGCGCAGACAGTAAACGCTCCCGACTTCACTGGTTTCATCCGTTGTGGTGCGTACTTACTTTGAACACCGTATATCGCCTGCCTCATTCCGCAACATTACGTTGTCTGCTCCGCCATTATTTGATTTTACCAATACTTTATAATTAGCATGGCTATGCTCATCCTGACAATTCCACACATCAACCCGCATCGAACTGGCGGTTTGCTCGTCACTTTTACCCGATACCAAATGATCAAAAGCAAGAATAATGACCGAAAAAATGCAGGCAAGGATGAGGGTATTCTTAACGAAGTTGACATAAATACTCCCTTTTTTATTACCCTAATAGATTACGCACGGCGACAGCTATTGAGGAAGCCCAGCATATCTGTGCCATTTTTTGAGACATAGAATTTCACCATCCGGTCATTAAATTCCTGCGCCTTTGCTGCCGGAATGCTGATAGGGTCAAATCCATGTTTCATCAGCCAGCCGTTCATCATGTGTCGGCTTGTACGCTTGTTGCCATCAAAGAAAAACTGCTGCACGCGCCAAACAAAAACATCACCAGTGCGCCCTCATATGGAGGCAGCGTTTTGATGTGGCGTACTCCTTCAGCGAATACCTGATTAAGCACAGGAGCGCCTGGTATTGTCGGTAGTGGATTATGCTCGCCCTGTTCACCTAACGCGACATACGGTGTATATCCTGTTTCCTCCCCCTCCCCACGGAATACGCCCACTCAAGCGCTTCATTTCGCGCAACAATGCTGTGCAACAAAGTGATCGTCACTTGTCCAGGTCGAATTTCCCTGTTTTGACCAGCTCAATTAATTTTTACCGCTATCAGCCAGATTAGTAACCTGTTCAGCATCAGACAGTTTATGACCGCCAACAGTGACGCCATCGAGCAAGGTCTGCACTTCAACATAGGTGAAAGGGTTGTTTTCCAGCTTAGCGGCATCCCAGACAAAAGAAGGAAGCTGCTGCTTGTAGATACTGAGAGCACGACGCGTATCGCCAGGCATGACAGATGGCAGTATGCTGGCTTCCCAGTAAAGCCTAAAAGGTCTTCAGTCAACGTTTTCATTTTATCCAGCCTCTTTACCGTGATGCCTCACAGACATTTTCAAGCAAGCTTGCCAATCCAGAACTGATCGTCCAGGAACATACGTCCCTGACGGCTGTTTGCATATTCCCCTTCCCGTAGCGCAGTGAGGTCAGCGTAGTGCCATTTCTTTCAGATTGCACAACAACGCGTTTATCCGGGAAAACACGGCAGGATTGCTGAATCACCTCGTAGGAACCGTCATTCAACTCCAGAACCCGAAAGATAAACTGCTTCGTGTTTTTGGGCACGATATCTTCAAATAGTGTTTTCATACGCTTACATCCGTTAATGGTTTTAAGCAGGGATTTTAAAACGATAATCATGGCGAGTCTCCTTTTTCGGCCAGCATTACTGCTGGCCGCTTTCATCAGAATTTGTAGGTGGTTGAACGGATGGCTTTAACCAGGTGCTCAGCGGCTGCTCGCTGGCCTTCGTTGTGGCGATAATTTTCCCTGTCTCGCGGCTAACACAGCTATCAACCAGTTCTCGTACACGAATAAGTCTCCCGCGCAGCCATGTTCTTTTTATCGCCCATCGTTTCCAGTCGTTCGACTAACTCACTAACTGTCATTTCCTCAAGTAGCTGCTTAACAGCGAAACAAAGGCATGTTCCATTACTGATGTAAATGTCAGCCACTCCTGGCTGTATTGCCGTAAGTAAACCCGCAGGTATCATTGAGGCCGGTGAACTTCACCCACGCATCCCAGATTAACTGCATTTCCTGCTCTGTACGCCTGATTGGTGCGCCCTCAACCACATAGCTACTAAACCGCTCTGTGGCATCATGCAGAGATTTAAACGATACCACTTGTTGCCGTTTCGCGTAGAGACAGCATTCCGTTCAAAGTCTACTTTTTCTGCCAGAACCGGGTTATTCAGAATGACGCGTTTAACTGTCTGACCGATGACGTTCGTCTGATCATAGGCAATGTTAATCGCAGCGCTGGGCTTAGAGGCATTACCGTTAATATCAGCAAAAAACTGCTGACGTGTTTCAATCGGCAGGTTTTCCGTAAGCATTACGGTCACGCTGTGATGACGAATGTCCGGCATGATATCGAGCACTTCACGAATGCCAGCCTGACGGTGCTGGCCGTCAAAAAGGCGAATTTGTGCATCCATTGGGATTGTCACGTAGCCCACAAAGGACTCGTTCATGAGATTCAGCGTAAGCTCACCATCACAATTACCAATAAGCGGAGGGATGATGTAATCAGTTCCTGATTTAACCGCGCCAACCACGTAATCTGCAAAGGCTGACGCACGACGACGGTTCAGTTCGCGCTGTGACCGCTCAAGCGTATGCCCTTCATTATCAAGAGATAGAAAACGGCTCAACGCGCCAAACGACACCTGCATGGTGATAATACGCTGCTTACCCTGAAAACCGACAACACACGGATAATCAAAGCCAATGGTTTTTGAAATTGCTGAAGGGGCAGTAACTACTTCGCTCATTTTGTTTGTCCTTCCCGGATTACGGCGGGTGTCCGTATGGGCGTAATGCCCTGTTTCTGTTTCTTATTATACGCGATCTGGCTAATCCAACAAGAAAACATTTACATATTGTGAATTTATTTTTGCGCATGCGCAAATCACTTCAGTAGTTTAGCCATCGAAATACCGCTGCGGCTGGATAGGCATTCACCAGAGTCAAACCGGCCTCCCGGAAAAACGTCATCCATTGTTGGGGGGTCAGGTGGCCGTGCTGCTTTAAGAGGCTGATGACCTGTATACGGGATAAAATAACAGCCCCTCCGTCCGGGCCTCCATTTTCACACTCATCATAAACATCGCTGTATTCGTACATGCTAATCCCTTAAAAACGGAACTTATCTGAAGCAATTTACAAACACCACATCCCCCATCCAGCTATCAAGCTTGCCGTATGCAGGTTGTGAATTCGGGTAACTAATCAGACAGTCGATAATAGCCTGCTCAACACTTTCAGACTCGACATCACAAAGCGCTCCCTGTTGCTCAAAGTAATGCGTAACACGAACGGGATAGCCATTGCGCTTCGGATTTGGGGCCACGACGAAAACACGCTTTTCGCATGAGAGTTCGATCCCATCATGACTGTGATAAAGAGCGAGCAATGGCTGAATCTGCTGAACGTTCCAGACGTCAATTAAGTCAATGCAGTCCCAGTTAAATCCAGGATGTACCTGGATAAACTCGTCAAACGAGCCGATAACTGAATCACTGAAAAACTCTCGAAGTTCATTCATACCACCCTCCATTCATGATAGTTAATTGTATCATGAAAACATGATATTAGTTCGATTTATTTACATAATGTGAATAAAATTAGGTATACTCACGAAAGCACTTTTTACCTGTGAAACAGAAGGAGGAAGGTATGAGGATTCTGCGTAGCCAGGTATTCCGGTCGGCCCTGGAGCAATACCCTGCTCAAAAGGATGATATCGCCGCCATGCTCAGTTTTCTGAGCCGGATCGAGATAAAGACATCCAGTGACTTAACTGCGCTATTTCCCTACGCATCGACTGATGAATGCGGAATTACGCAAATCGGGTTTGCAGGCAGTTTTGCTGGAGGCAATTTAATTTTTACAGGCAGGTTTAATTATCCCGGTCAGTTCGTTATAGCTGACGATATCCTGCCAGCAAAAAGCTAATGAGGATTCATGGATAAAATAAATTGAATGAAGGTCTGGGCATACTGCTTATCGAGCTACCTGGCTTGAGGGTATCAAGGATGATAACGACTATCAGGAAGCGTTAGCGGCCCTTTCTGACTTAAGCGGGGATGATACGACTCCGGGCATCCTGCTAAAAGTAATGGCAAATTGCATTGCAGAATATGAAGCATCACGCATACCTGCGCTACTTATTGGCCCTGACGGCATGATGAGTCATGGTGCTGATGCTCTGATGACTCTGATGCGTCACCGCAAGATAAAAGGGCAGGAACTGGCTGAAGCTCTGGAACTAAGCCCCGCGCTTTTGTCATCGCTCCTGACTGGAAAGCGCGCTTTAACGATCCCACACATTTGTAAGCTGGCTGATTTCTTTAGTGTCAGCAAGTCAGTGTTTATCTGAGAACGCGGCAGACGTACAAAATTTATTTTTTGTGCGCCTGCCGGGTTGGACAAGCCGCAGGCACGTCAGGATTTTACGGCACAATAACTCCTACCTACCTAATCAAAATCGAGCAAAAAAAGCCCTGTATTTAGGGGGCAGTTTGCGAAACGGAAATTATTGTACGTTTAGTTCATTGTTTAACCAATCAAAGATGATAGGAGTGAGTAATGGCGGTAAGGCTTTATTACAATGCAGCAGACGCGCGTGCGCGTGCCAGCGATGCTTGGCATGATGAATGGATAAGCAAAAGTGGGTTGAAAGCGCGGTTCTGGACTGATAAAGCGATCTCTCAATTCCTCGGACTGCCTAAAAAAGCAGGCCCAATACTGGCCTGGAAGCAAAAGGACGTGGAAAAGGTCGAGAGTACCCATGAGTTTCAACAGTGGCTGGCAAAGCGGCGCGAGTGGCTGATAGCGCACGGAAAATTACTTACTGACGAATAAATACCGTCGCTGTAACGAATTATCGCATATAAGTTATCGCCTTTGCGGTATCGCATTTAGGTAATCCGATTAAAATATAGCACCCTTGAAACACCTATAGCATGGGAGTACACCCTATTGCTACAGGTAAGCCTGTTCAAAAAACTGGCTTACCGTACAATAATTCTCTATATCCAAACTGACCCCAATTAGTGTTATCCGTAACGGTATTTTTTTGATATCACCGGCAAAAATGATCCGCCTTAAAATATGTTAAGCCGTTTAATAATGCCGTCCCAGGATATTTTCGTTTAATCATGGATTTATTTTCCATGAAAATCAATTTGTGTTTTTCGTGATTTGCGTTAAGTTCAATAAAACCTAACTTAACCCTTTGCTGTTATAGCAAGCATATCTTCTTTTATTGATCATATATCACAACCAGCCGGGGGTTAAGGCGTCGAGTAGATGCGCTTTTCTCAGCATACGCTGGCGACTCTCGAATAAATCTTTATTTATAATTCCTTGTTCTTAAGGTAATTATAAAGTTCTTCTG
>NZ_CP033075.1:0-57691 GCF_003675305.1 Buttiauxella sp. 3AFRM03 | reverse complement strand
AACTCCAGAGGCTGCAGCTCGCTCAGGTTTTAATGCCATAAAAGTCCAGAGAACGCTGAGTGCCTTCCTTGCTTAAAATGTACTTTTTGTTTTTCCAAAGCCCTGTTTTTTATCAAGATAAACCTCTTCAGGTAATGCTTGCCCCGGTCCGTACCCGTTAGTAATGACATCAACAGAGAACAGACAAAGCCAAGTATCCGATAGTGGATATTCTTGCGTTCAGGAGGATGAAACATTTTTAATGAAATTACTTTGCATCCTGATATGGTCGCCAAATAATTACTTGAAGTGATTTGATTAAATAAATTTTCATTGAATTTATCCGGATTAGCGATCTCCGGGGTTATTCCTCCTGAGGAAAAAAAAGGGATTACCATCAGCAGTAATAATTTTTTCATCAGCCTCTCCTTAGCTGGTCTGATTCGGGCTTCTCGTTGACCGGGTTATTATCGCTGTCCGGGAATTTCTGCTCGGTGAGGACGGCTATCGCGCTGCCGTAGACGCAGCAGCGGGTATCAAAACCATTCAGCCCCTGATAGCGTCCGTTATCGATCTGACTTGGCAGATTAACGGCGCGCTGGCCCGCCAGAAAGCCTGGCTGCGGTAGTAAATCTTTATCCTGCTCTGTCGGGGAGTGACGCTGCACCGCTCCAGCACGTGATCGTTATCGGCGTAGGGGGCCATATTCATTGAAACCCAGTAAAACCCGCACTGCTGTGGCCGCCTCATGGAGGTCGCTGCTGACGTTATTCCGCCACCGGATAATGTTCTCCGGGACGTGGTTTTCGGTATCAGACAGGTGATTGTCGGTGTAGCGAAGGGACTGTTGTGCATACAGACGACTGTATTCATTTATCAGGGTGTTCCTGATATTTTCCGGGCATGCTCGCCCCCTGAAGCTGAAATAATTGAAGTAGTTTTCAGGGTTAGTAAGCTGTAACAGGCCGCGCCCGTACCACGGGTGGTACCAGATGTTGTAGCGGCGGATGACCAGACGCGTGCGCGGGTCTGTTTCCGTATAGCGGTACCTCCATCGACCCCAGCCAGCCCGTTTCCTGAATGCCGTTCCCAGGAAGCAGGCGATGCGCAGCGGGGTGGTAATCAGGTATTTCTGCATTGCCCTGTTCATGTGCGTACGGATATTGTCCGCGACGCTGCCGGCACCGTCCGGTAGTTGTTGATGGCCTCCCAGCGGTAATCATTCCGGCCAGCCGTTCTTAGCGCGTTCCGGGGAATGAGCTGTTTCAGTTCTGATTTGCTTAGCCAGCAACACTTGCGGAAATGGGTGATGAAGGTTTGCGGATGGAAATGCCACAGCCTGCCGGTGCCGTGTTCGCCGGTATCAAAGCACAGCGCTGAGGCATGACTTTTCAGCCGTTCATAGTCTTCTTCAGACATGGCAGGAACATCGTCAGAGCCTGTTTTTGAGCCAGGCATAGCGCTGGTCAAAGGTGGCAGCATTCCACTCCAGCGGAAAAATGGCAGACCAGCCGGCAGCTCAGGTCGCTGAAATGCCCGCTGTCCTGTAATCCGGCGATAGGGGGGAATTACACTGACTGTTGTTGTCCGTGTCATCGTCCACCATCCGCCACCCCGTCCAGTGCGGGAAGTCGGCATCGCTGAATTTTTTGATGTCAGGGAGGCCAGATTGACCATGCCCGTTCCGCCGGGAAAGCTGACGGTACGCCACAGTGGGCATCAGCAGGAGTCAGGGTTTCATGTTCAGTACTGATGACCCGGCCGAAGCGGAGGAGTTCGAACCCGGCAGACGAATTCTGCGGGTACAGGCGTCTGGCAGTCCGGAATAAGTTTATTCATACTTCCCAGCAGTATTTTGGCTGTTATCAAGCGGATTAGCATCGGCATTCACCAGCATCTCCCCACGGTGTCAACCATGCCGGCGTGGTGGCATTTTGCCTGCGGTGAGCATTGTGCAGTCGCCTTTCCGAAGGTCATGCTGACGAAGAGTGGTTCCGTGGTGGTATGAACTGCGTTCAGGCGGGTCGTGTCCGGTGAAGCTGCGTCAGGTACCGGTGCGTAAAAGGGGTGCCGGGCGGTAGATAAAAATGGATATCGCCGTAAAGGGTGTCGGTTCTGCCGTCACGGGTGATATCGACTTCAGGCGTGGTGCGTCCGGTCAGTTTCAGCATGTTCTCGTCGTCACAGAACACCTGAAAATGGAAGGCATTCACACCGTCCACCATACCATTCATCCCGATAGGGTCTTTACGCCAGATTCTGGCACCCTCTGCCACTGCCGGGTCCAGTCGGTCGCGAAGGTGCATATACAGGGAATAGAAAACAATACTGCCGCTGTCACCTGAACCTATGGAGGTTTCATGTTTCAGCAGCACATATCCGTTATCAGTCTGCCCGTTGTAGTTCAGCGGGAATGCATCGCGCTTATCCGTTCCTGATGGCTTACGGAAAGAGACCACCACACCATCAGCAATCGCCCGGACCATTTCCGGGTGGTGGGTTTTGTCGCTATGGGTGACGTGTACACCACCATGCCAGGAACCATGCGCATTGAGTGGGAAGCTCCGCGTTGCGTCGATGGGAAGCATACTGTTTACCCATGAATCCTCACTGTCACCAGCATTCTGTTCACGGATAAAGGGTGGGCTGATAATCATGATGACTCCCTGTCTGTATGGCAATGCAGGGAAATCCCTGCTTTTCGTATGACTAACTACGATAGCGTACTGAAAGGCCTGGATAAAAGGCAAAAAAAGCGACTATGTCGTGAGTGGCAGGTAATGCCAGTAATGATTCACTTTCCGACAAAGAAGAATCTGCCTCCTTGCTATACAGTTTCCCTCATAAATTATTCGATGCGGTATTTTTAACAAAAATGGTTATCGCATATAATGACTTAATGCTAATGTACGCATACATTAGCATTAATAGAGGTTGAGATTATGCGGAATGAAACGAAAGAGGCCATGCGTATGTTCTTGGGCGGTAGATGTTACACGGCGGAAAACCTCGAACGAGATATCTTGCCGAAATGGTCGGGTACAGTGACGACCGCTGGGAAGCGCCGCAGCGTGCCGCACGTCTGGCGGCGGCGGTAAAGCGTTACAAAACCTCGCAAATGCTGTGTTTTATTTTTGCCACCGTCGCATACGATCCCGACCCAGATCTAACCCCGCTGGCCGTGAAGCGGCTATGTAATGCCCTCTTCGGCAGAACGGGGAGCCAGTGGCTGATTGTGGAAATTTTCGGGGATACGGGGCGACAACGCCGCAGCGACGATAGTAGCCCGGAGGCCGTGGAAAAAATGGCCGCCATATATCGCCACGAAGCCAGGCGGCACTGGTCTGAAACGTTGGCAACGATTGAGCGGGTTAAGCGTACCTATAAGGAGGGGGTCAGGGCATCTAGGAATGGCGAGGACTGATCATCTTTAACTTAATGCTAATGTATGCGTACATTAGCATTAAGTTATTGTGCCAAACGTACAATAATTCTCGATATCCAAACTGACCCCTAGAACAGTGTTACATGCCGCTACGTGGTGCCTCCTTCTGTAAGGAAAGCAAGAGCCGAGGTTTGGGGTGGAAGCAAAAAGGTTGAAAAGCCCACGATGAGTGGGCTAGTTCTCTGGCAGTTAAGCTGTTCTTGCAATCCTTTCTAACGCGACTTGAGCAAGAAAGCCCGAGCGGGTTTTAAACTCGGGATGTGTTGCTACACAGCGATCAATCCGGTCAATTAGAGATTTAGGCAGTGTTACGTTAATTTTTTCTGAGCCGCCAAGTAAGCGCGTTACGTCAATATCAACGACAGCCCAGGTATAACCGGCAAATTCTGGATCTTTGGCCAGCGCACCAACTGATGAAACGGCTGGAATATCCCCTCCCATTTCAACCAGCAATTCAATATGACCAGTGATCGCTTCTTTGGCATTAGCAATCGCTTCTTCCATCGTATCCCCAGCTGAGAAACAACCAGGTAAATCAGGCACTGTCACACCATATGCATGTTGTTCGTCGCCTGCTTCAATCGCAATTGGATATAACATAATTTAAGCCCTTATGATGAAGCTGGGATTAAATCCCAGCTTGTTTCCTGATGCTCTTAACCGTTTTAATGGGTAAGTCCTTTTTCGGGTGCTGTATGGTTACCAGTCCCGGTTTTGTCGGGTGAGTAAAGTGATGATGACTTCCATTTACTCTTACCAGTATCCAACCATCTTCCTTGATTTCTGCAATTAACCTTCTGCTATCCATCGCTATTCTCTGTTGTGTCCTGATGCAATAATTATAACCCTGACAACCCCAAGGTACAAAGTTTTTAGGGTTGTCAGGGTTATTTTTATCTCTTAGGATTCTGTGCAGTTATACATTTCGTCCCCACACTTATCCCCGGTTTCTGTGGATATTCAACATGTAGTATTCCAGGCAGAGACAACCAATACCATATGTTGTGTTCGTCACGCAGCCGTTATTTTTTTTGCCCAAGCCTTAAGCCGAGTAAAAGATATAAACCCAATTACTCAATTACTCAATTACTCAATTACTCAATTACTTAATTGAGTTTCTATTCGTTGTCTTTTAGCCAGGCGTCGGTAAGTTCATTCATAACGTCTGAGATAGAGACTCCCTTCCTGGCACATGCCGCTTTTAATCGTTGGTGTTTATCTTCTGGCATGTTGAAGTTGATCCGCTTCTGAATAGCTACTGGTGCGCTTGAAATGACTTTATCTAAGTCGCGGTTTTCACCGAACGTCATAACCTTATGAGTGGAGCTACCACTATTCTGTTTATTTAACGCCATGTTTTTACTCCAATACTTATTTACTCATTTGAGTTTATGAGTAAATGTGTTTTTACGCAACAATTTTCAGGATTTCAGCGGCGAGTACATCAATTTCACCTTTGGCCGCGCCATCATTGGTATCGAAAACGGTTTCACCATCTAGCACAGACTTAACGTAACTCTGTCGTTGAGTTATTGCTGTTTTGAACGAAGCAATGCCCGTTGCTGCAATGCTTTCCCGTAAAACGCTTAACATGGTGGCTTGTTCAATTTTTCGGGTAATAAGGAACCTACATTCTACTGGACGATTATAGGACTGTGCCTCCAGAACACTTATTACTGCACCAGATGCTGAGAAATCTAAAGGTGACGGTGTCACCGGTATAATTACCAAATCACTGACCATGACAGCCGCAGCGGTAATGACAGAAAGCGCCCCAGCCCCGTCAATAATCACATATGGATAATCAGTTAATTCCTTCCTTATTGTGTACACGTCTTTTTCTGATGCGACTGTGAATACATCAAAGTTGGCTTTTTCAGCCTTATTCCAGTTTGCCAGGCTTTGCTGTGGATCTGTATCTACTACAGCCACCTTATTATTTCTCGCAATACAAGTAGCAATGTTAATAACGCTTGTTGTCTTGCCACTACCACCCTTTGGGTTCAAAAAAGAAATAACTTTCATTGCGCTCCCCTTTTTTACTCATATGTGTTTATGAGTGTTTGTGTAATCACTCTAGCGTACTATCCTGTATGTGTAAATGATGAAATGTGTATTTACTCATATGAGTAAATGCGCATTTAATGGAGTTATGCATAAACGAGGCTTTGGCCATAAAATCATGACCAAACTGAAATCTTGTTTTTGATAACAAATAAGCAACATTAAATGCAGGCATTTTGGGAAAGAAAACGTGATCTTTTGAGGCGTTCACCCCGACATTGTAACGAGTGCTCTTGGCGTGGTGCGTGAAAGAGGCAATATGTTAACTACTGGAGGAAATAAAATGTTAAAGGCCGTGAAGCGGTTAACTCCACGGCCTTACTTACGTTTCCGTCAGCTTCAGAAGAAGATGCGGATCAGCTCTAAAACCACGATAGCGGCTTTCAGAACCATGATGATTTTATCAATCATGCGTCTCTCCAGTTAAACTGGAGGAGGAACACCGTTACTTACTCATACACTGCCTGTTGTAACGGTTTCTTCATTGTTAGATGTAGAGCGTTCTCCTCCTGCCAGAGCACTGAAACAGCACCACCTGTTGTTCAGCCAGGACTTTCAAATCGTTCATACCCGCTAAAGCCGGGTTTAAGGGCAGGAAAGCGACAATACAGAGCTAACCTGCTGATTATATAACGGGCCATGCAAAAACTGCCATCACTCTCTTGAGTATTGCCTGAGTATTACTCGAGTATTGACAGGCAAAGCATGGGGCATATAATTAGAGACGTTAGATGTAGAGCGTTCTCCTCCGGTCAGAGCACCACTCCGAACCGGAACCGTAATTAAACCCGACCTCACCAGTTGGGTTTTTTTACGTCTGAAAGGCGCTCACAATCCCGCCACTGCAACTATTATCTCGGTTATTGATTTTCCCGCAAGTATTGATTTCATTGAAAAATTAAGGTTGTGACAGGCCGGTTTTCGCTAAGTCCACGCCACGTAAGGCTTGTGACACTTGTCAATGGGAGGCAAAAAAAATGATATTTTTGATCGGCGCTGATTTCTTAAACGCCATTGAAAGCCAGCCCTTTCAGTAGGGGAGGTATGGGCCGGTATGTTTCATAAGAAAAGAACGTTTGCAGCACGTCAATAACAAATTTCCCGTCTTCATCCCTTGAGCAATTGCTTTGCAGTCTGTACATCGAGCGTAAAATCCAGCCTCCTTCCCGCCAGTACATCGAGCGCCATCACCCTGGAATACACTTCAGTACTCCGGGCGTAACGGTGGCCCATCAGCGACTGAAGGATCATATCGGGCAGACCATGCATTTTCAGATGCATGGCAAAGGAATGACGCAGGGTATGCGGCGTGACCGGAATTGAAAACATGACACCGTCACGCTCGGCCCGTGTCACGGCGGCGGTTAACCAGTTAATCGGGGTCTGTCTGGAGGATACATCCCAGATGGGCTGATGCTTGATACGGGGTTTCCAGGTGGCGATGTACTCTTTGATACGTTGTTCATAGGCGGTATCGAGCACCGGCACCAGGCGAATGGCGGGTTCGGGCGGCTTATCATAGCGCGGGTCGGCTGGCGGTATCTCCTCTGTGATTTTCGGCCTGCCGGGTTTGCGGCTGGCTTCCCGGCCACGCTGTTTCAGGGTGCGTAACACCACCACCGGCTTACCACTCTCCGATATAAAATCCGCAGGGCGCAGGGCCAGTGCTTCATTGAGTCGTGCGCCGGTATTCCAGACGGTATCAAAATACGTGCGCTGGCGCAGATCGTCGAAGTAACTGAGTAACACGGCCACTTCCGGGCGAGCAGGTATTTCGGTAATCCCGCCCGAGGCTTGCGGCCAGATCACGTAATGACCGCGCATCCGCGAGCGACAAATAACCATTCCAGGCGTCGCTACGTGAAATCTGATTCATTTCGTGGGCTATGAGGCTCAAGTATTTAATCTCCGCATCTTCAGTTTGACGGCCTGACGCATCCGGGGCGTGGCCCGGATTTGTCCAGCCCCTCAGTATCCCGGAAGCCCGTTCCGGGATACTGAGGGGCTCCGGTAAAAATCCGGTTAGTTATCCTTGCTACTAAGGGTGACGAAACCGCCAGGCGCTGCCGGTGCCGTAAAGTATGCCGTAAAGCGACACGCTGTCCGATCACAATAATTCGGATTCTGGATTTTCAGAAAATGGACATTTTTTCCGATAATGCAATTTGGCCTGGTAAAAAGTTTCTGGCCGCAGAGAAATATGGCGCGGAGGGACAGGAAGGAGGGCGGCAAAACACTATATCTGGTAGCGAAGGTAGCAGTACGAACCACTACATGTTGATTATCCACAATTTCAGGGGATAAGTGTGGGGAGGAAATGTATAACTGGACAGAATGCGCTGTATGTCCAATCCGGGGCGGGAATTAAGAGAGAAGGGTTCCGGTGCCTGGATCAAGCCCGAACGCAGACACCGGAGCGCCAGTAACGACGCCCGGCTATTTTACCGTAAAGCGCCCCAGATCGCGGGAAATCTTTTCCGAAAACAGATCGTCAAAGCACACTACCCCGGCAGAGATATTCGCAGTAAAATACGCAATACATTAATATAATTGCGAACAGATGGCGTCTAAATGAAAATTGATTTCTTCGAATGTAATTACTTTCATCAATTGAACAGTTTTAATATTGAATTGTATACAATAAAAAACTTTCATAACCACAGTGAGTCTTACTGGCAAACTGTTGAGGAGGATGTAAATAACTCCATGATGGCTGAAATTAAAGACGCAGATACAGAAGATCATGAGAATATTGTAGATGCCTATGTAGAAGATCTCATCAATGCACAAAGCACAGCACCAAGATTTCACCGTGAAACCATGCTTGTATCTCTATATTGCCAGGCTGAATACACTCTTTTAGAATACTGTTCGTGGTTTAATCAGGATGTTATGGGCAAGGATTCTAATTTTGACAAACTGAGCAGACACGCCGTGCTGGATAATATTTCCCGGTATATGCAGGATGTGATGGGGTTTGATTTAACATCATTCAAAGATGAGTGGGAATATTTAAAGAATATTAAACTTATCAGAAACCGGTTAGTGCATTCGAACGGAAAGGTTGGAAAAAAACCCATGAAAATAGAATCGTTTTGTGAGCAGAACGTGAATTTCAGAATCCAGAATGGATTTATCGTTCTTTGGAAGGGGGCAATTGATGATGCTATTAACGTGTTAATGAAATTATTGCATAAGCTGGAGAATGAAAATCAATTGTTCATAGGAAGACATCAGGAAAAATTTGGGGCTTTTGAACACACGGGATTCAATAACGTTTGACAGATGCTGCACCTGTTGGAAGCGTTTAAACCAGTCGCGGTGCGAGACAGTGAAACAAAGGGAGCACAGGAATGAAGATGAATAAAGATGAATAAAGAAGACAATCTGGAGAACTGCCCGGACTGCGGCGAGGATATGCCAGGCAGTAAAATCCGCTGTACGCGCTGCCAGCGGCAGCACGACGACGAAAATACGACCGAGGCCGATTATCGCGCTATAATTATCACAGGAAAGTATGGGGTAACAGATGGCCGTTGAGTGGGTGGATGTGGCTGATAATGCCGTAAAAATCGGATTGGGTTCGTTTATTGCTTTGCTTGGCGGTGGGTTAACGCTGAAGTTAACACAGCAGCACGAATTAAAGAAAGACACGACAACACAGGAATTAAAAGAGAAAGAGAAAAAGACTGAGCGCTATATAAAATTTCTGGCATTGTCTCAGTCTCTCATGCAAACCTATTTATATAAACAGTGTGAGGCTAATGATGAAGGTTATCTTGAATATTTACGCATACATAATGAAATAACAATCACGTCGAGTCTTGTTATCAGAAAAGCAGCGTTTAAATTACAGTATGATGTTTCCACGTATATTCTTTATAACAAAGATAATGATCCAGATCTCATTGAAAATTTAAGAGAAGTGTCGAGGGATTCTGTGTCAATGTTTCAGGCTATTGTGAACGAAGAACTGTGTAACGGAAAGTTTGGGCGTACCAGTCAGTAGTACTGGACAGATTATCGGAGTGTCCAATATCAAAGGGAAAAGCCGATGGCGCGGCTATGACTAATATGCGTCATTCCCCACGACGGCGCTCATGTTGCAGGCGCTCCCTATATGCGGGATCGCTTTCCCACAGCTCAGTGACCTTCTCCACATCAGAAACAGGAAAACTTTTCAGTTGCACCTGAGCTGAAAGGCTACCTGCTTTTGCGTGTGCGAAAAACCATTCCAGGGATGACAGACTATTTCCTGTATTTTTCATAGGTGTCTCCATAAAACCTTCTGTTTTAGAAGAACAATTATATGTTTCATGAGTGCCGGAAACGTGATGCAGATTGTGCGGTGGACAGAAAGACCTGAACGTCCAAAATGGTAGAGAGTTTGACGGTCAGAAGGCAATCACTGAGGAGGCTGGATGTACGTAGGAGTCAGTTAGATTATACTCTCGACACCTCCTCGTATGAGTTATAGTAGGATCTGATGCGTATATATCATTACACTGATTTGAATGGACTGAAAGGAATTATAGAAAATGATTGTTTTTGGGCGACAAATTTTTATTTTTTGAATGATGCTCAGGAGTTACAACATGGAATGCAATGCATAGTTAGCTCATTGGAATATCTTAAAGATGAATTTAGTGGCAGAAGTCTGAAATTTATCCGAGATGCGATGACAAAATTTGAGCTTTTCGAAGCTAGACATATGTATAATATTTCATTTTGTCGTGACTCTGACCTGCTCAGCCAGTGGCGGGGATATGGTGCAAAACAAGGTGTTTGCTTAGAGTTTGAGAGCGAAGAGCTATTCGAATCGCTTAGCTTTAGTGAATGTGCATCTATTTCAGGAGAAGTGATTTATACAAAGCCGGATTCCACTCCGAAAGCTAAATCGAAAATAACTGATTTTTTCAGGCGAGAGGATATTGCGAAGCTTATAGCAGACGACCCGTTTCACGAAATAATATATTCTGCTGATTTTGCAAGAAAAGCTACTCCATTTTTAAGCACGAAAGTTTCAGTGAGGAAAAGGAGTTCAGAATTGTGATTCAACCAATAAATAGATTGAACAATGTAAAGGTCAGGGTCAATGATTACGGGCTTATTCCGTATTTAGAAATTAAAGCAAAAACAAAATTGCCATTGAAAAGCGTGAAAATTGGCCCTTGTAAAGATAAATGGTTAATGACTGAGGGAATACAATTTTTGCTTCAGTCCAAGGGGTATACCGACATTCCATGCTCCTATACTGAAACCCCATACAGGGGTTAAAGGTAAGGGGGCATGGGCAGAAACACTGGGATGTCTAGTATTATCCTATTTTATTGCTGCCGTGGGGAGTTCCTGCCAGTTCGTTGTCCAGCGTGGAGAAAGCATTTCGCGTTTCATTTGCCAGCCCTTGTTTATCCCTTGACCTGCAAACCAGATTTTCCCAAGGCCAGTATCGTTTATGCGATCAATTACGCTCATCAGCTGGGCGCTGTTGGGTCTGGGCGGGGTTTCATCAAACATATCTATCTGACCGGGACGCGGAACAAAATTATTGAGCATGATGCCCGCCTTTTGATAGCGATAACCCGGTCGCCAGATTCGCTCTAAAGCCCGCATTGCTGAGGCGATGATGTCTCGAGTGTCCTGGGTGGCAAGTATCAGCGTCTGAGTAGCTGAGTTGCTGTAATACGGGTCGGTTGAAAAAGGACTGGTACGTACAAATACCGTGATGCTTCTGCAATATTGCTTTTCCCCGCGCAGCTTCACGGCAGCCCGTTCTGCATACTGACAGACCGCTTCTCTCATTTGCTGCTCTTCAGTGATGCGTTCGCCAAAACTGCGGCTACAAATGATTTGCTCTTTTGCAGGTAGCTCATCGATGGATATACATGATA
The DNA here is from genome assembly GCF_003675305.1 of Buttiauxella sp. 3AFRM03. NCBI lineage: Bacteria > Pseudomonadati > Pseudomonadota > Gammaproteobacteria > Enterobacterales > Enterobacteriaceae > Buttiauxella > Buttiauxella sp. 3AFRM03. Next base: position 46,312 of record NZ_CP033075.1, on the reverse strand, counting down.
TGCCGTTAAGTTCTCTTACGGTGCGTTCAACCACCACACCGAAGGTCTTACGAATAAAGGCCAGGTTCGCATCGGCGAGCTGAAGGGCATTTTTCATCCCCATGGCTTCCAGTCGAGCGCTGATTTTTTTACCGATCCCCCATATATCGCCTACCGGTGTCAGAGCCAGCAATTTTCTCTGGCGTAAACGCTCAGTCAGAACAACTACGCCTCTCGTAGCTGGCCATTTTTTGGCAGCATGATTGGCGAGTTTGGCCAGTGTCCGGGTTTGTGCAATGCCAATCCCGCAGCTCAGGCCGGTATCTCTGTAAACCGTTGCCTGGACCCGCTTACCATACGCCTCTAGGGACTCACAGGACTCGATACCGGAGACCGTCAAAAAGGCTTCATCGATTGAGTAAATAGTCAGTTGAGCCGCGAGACTTTCCAGGGTGGCACATACTCTGGCGCTCATATCGCCATACAGAGCATAATTTGAACTAAAAACGGCAATATCATGTTGTTTTATCAGAGGCTTAATCTGGAACCATGGCGCACCTCTTTTAATGCCGGTTTGTTTTGCCTGGCGATTGAGAGCCACGCAATTTCCATCGTTGTTTGACAGGACAATGACCGGCTTATTTTTCAAGTCAGGTCGGAAAAGTTGCTCACAACTTGCATACATCGCATTGATATCACAGAGTAAATACATGTCAGTTCCTCACAGAAAATCATGGATGCTGTGAGTGACCACGCCGAATATTTCCAGTTCATCAGGGTTAACGTAAATCGGGCTGTAGGCCGGGTTCATTGGCATCAGACAAAGGCGGGGGTGCAGCATGAGGCGCTTAACCGTAAATTCGTTCTCGATGGCCGCAATTACGATACTACCGTGAACGGGCTTAATAGCGCGGTCAACTATCAGCAAATCGCCTGACAAAATGCCACATTCAGCCATCGAATCACCTGAAGCACGGACATAGTAAGTCGCTGATGGATGCCGTATGTAGTGCTCATTCAGATCCAGTGACGAGTCTATCCAGTCTTGCGCTGGACTGGGAAAACCAGCAGAACACGAATTTCCGTAGAAGGGCAGAGCAAGGCGGAGATTGTGGGTTGGGGTGATAAGCTCTGCTTTCATGGCAATAACTCAAAAAAATACTGTGAATATATACAGTGTAATTTATTCACCTCGTTTATCAAGAGGTGTTTCCAGAACATCCCTTTAAATCATTGCAGTCAAGCCCCGCCGGGCATTCCACACTCATAACGATCAACTTCAAGGGCTTTCACCTGCGCGGCATAAGGGGCGCTAAGTCCGGGTATGCACATAGTCACATTCTCCTGTGTTGCCTTTCTCCTTCGTATCAGCTTCCGGTAATCGTTCCCCGTCACAACCTGGCCCGCAAGGGTGTATGAACGCTACGCGCCCTGGCTGGCCAGAACGATTCAGGGGCGTCGAACCGTCAGGCGATACGAAGACGAAATTCACACTGACGGAGAAACAACCATGACTATGAATCTGCATACCCAGACAAGCGCCCCTAATACCGCACCGGCGACCAGCGTATCCCCGCTGGAGCAGTCAGGCTCCTCAAAAACGAAATTTTCTAAAACCAAAACCGATATATATCAGACTGTCACTAACAGCATCATCGAGGCGTTAGAAAAGGGGGTTAAGCCGTGGGAATGTCCATGGAAACGTCACGGTGCGGTGTCAGGCATTCCATCCAACTTTGCCACTGGCACGAGTTACAGCGGGATGAATATTATGCTGTTGTGGTGCAGCGCGTCAGGGCAGGGTTTTACGGATTCCCGCTGGTTGACTTACAAACAGGCTCAGGAGTTGGGCGCCCAGGTTCGCAAAGGTGAAAAGGGCACAACAGCTATTTTTTATAAGACGATCGAGAAGGAAACCGACGCGGGGGACGTTGAAAAAATCCCTATGTTGAAATCGTTCACCGTGTTTAACGTCGCACAAATCGACGGTCTGAAAACCGGCACCGAAAATGAGCCGCAGGCGGTGAATGAATTTGACCCATTGCCGCAGGTTGAAACCCTTTTCCAGCGTTCTGGCGCGAAAATAACAGAGCGTGGTCAGCAGGCATTTTTCAGACCGGCAACTGATGAAATTTATTTGCCTGAGCGCCACCTTTTTGTTGATGCCGCGAATTTTTACGCAACGGGTTTACATGAACTGGTTCACTGGAGTGGGGCGAAAAGTCGTTTAAATCGTGAAATGAAAGGGCGATTTGGTTCACAGGATTATGCATTTGAAGAACTGATCGCGGAGCTGGGCAGCGCGTTTTTAATGGCTGAGTTGGGGGTGACGGGGGAAGTGCAGCACGAAAGCTATATTGCTTCATGGCTGGATGCGTTGAAAGGTGATAAACGGTTTATTTTTAAGGCCGCCAGTGCCGCCTCTAAAGCACACCGTTATTTGATGGATATCTGAGGAGGGAGCGTTATCCACAAATCCACATGAGAAAAGCCAGTGAGCTGGGAGGCAACCAGGCCACCCCAGCGAACGGGAGCGCCCGGAACGGCGGAGCAAGCCGGTCCGGGTCGATTGTGGGGTTGTGGGTAACGCGGGAGGGATAAGTGAATTGTTTAAATTTTCTGAATGATGACAATTCATCGCCACATTTTCATAAGTGGATGAATTTAAGCTTTTCATGGTGTCGCCGGTTGCCGCTGGCCAACGTCTTTCAGCGGCGACCGGCGACAAACAAATGCCCTGAAAACATCAAATAGTTTGATGCTTTCAGTAACGGTCTTTTAGGGGATCTGACTCGTCCCACAACCGGTTAAATTCAGTCTGATAAGTTTGCGCCAGCGCCGGTGCGTTTTGCACGAAAAGCGCATTTTCTGCGTTGCGCTTTTGAGCGCTGGCCGTGTAATTGAACGATCCCGTTTGTACCGCATCACCATCAACGACCATAAATTTATTGTGCATGATGGCGTATTGCGCATCGAGACGTACCGGAACACCCTGGTTCGCCAGGAACGTCACGGCGGTGTATCTGTCATTGTTGGCCTTTTCATCGGCCACCACCCGGACAGACACCCCGCGATTTTTAGCTGCGACGAGTGCCGCCGCGACCGGCTTGCTGGTAAAGCTGTAAGCGGCAACATCGACACGCTGTTGTGCGCCATTAATGGCGCTTAAAACGACCTGAAGTGCGCTCTGACCGGATGAAGGGGAAAAACCCACTGATATTTCCGGTACAGAACTGGCAATAACGGGCGTGACCATCGTGATGGCCAACACGCAAAAGAGATATTTACGCATAGTGAATTAACTCCAGATTTTTTAATTCTTCCGTTGTATAGATGCGGAAAACGTTGCGGTGTTTTTCTTCAAGTGGCACATGCTGATTGTTAACAATCACATGTTTTATGGTGTCAAAAAGAAGCGTCAGGGCGCGTTTTTTTTGCTCGTCCGGGACGACATAAAAAACGTGCATCCAGTGCTTGTTTGTTCTGGCCAGTAAATGGCTGGCCATAATGGACTGATAGCGGGCTTTGGTTTTCAGACGGCGTTCCGTTTCAATCGCAATCACTCTTCCATCAGGAAGGGTGATTAACCCGTCAGGCCGATGTTTTACGTTGTACTGGTTGAGGAAGGTGGAGCGATCACCATTAATCCATCCTGCCGCCCCTTTTTGTTCAAGCGTCAGACGGGCAAGTTGATTATCCAGATGGTGGTCGAGTGACCAGCCTGTCAGCCGGGAGGGTTCGAAGCGGGCTGGAAACGTTTTGTCATCCGGGTTTAATACAACAGCTATGCCGTCACTGGTGATGCCCCATAATGAAATTTTAGCGGCTCGACTCTCAAAGATATATTTCTGAATCAGCCCCATTTTTTCAATCTTTGACAGCAACCGTGACAACGTAGAGTGATTTTTGAATTTAAAAAGAGTCATCATTGTTTTGAAATCGCTGTAGGTTTCCTCTTTGAGAAAATTCAGCAGGATTCGTATTTTTTCATTGTTACGCTCGCGGCGATCACTATGGGTATTTAAAAGCATTACGCCTCCTTAGAAATCCAGCAGAGAATTTTTTGTCTCTTCTTCTTGCGGGTTATCCGCTTCGGACTCAGCATTTTCCAGCTTCGCTGCATTCCATTCATCTTCATGGGGGGCGAGTATGTGAATGGCTTCGCCTGGTTCGCCTGATTCGATTTCGGGAAAACCGAGAGTGGGTTTTTCAACTGGCGGTTTTTCTTCTTCATCAAAATCCAGCGCTTGTTTTACTTCCGGCACAGCAAGGGCAAGAGAAGGAGCCAGCGTGTAAATTTCCAGTGGCTGTTTTTTCACTTTTAAAGGAGAGATCATTGAGGCGAACGGAAGGGCTGTGGCGGTGAAAATATAACTCACGAATTTAGGCAGGTTTTGCAGCATATTTTCATCAATAAAATAGCGGTCTGCCTGCCTGATGGTTCGTTCGTCATCAATCTTTTCGACCAGCATTTCAGAGGTTTTAGCTTTACGGCTTTCATCATCAACCAGAATAGTGCCGGACATTCTGGCTACCCACTTTGCCGTATCCGGATCTTGCAGTTTATACACCAACTTAAACTTACAGTTTTCCACAACCGCGCCAACCACAGCATCGCCATTTAAATCTGCGGGGCAGTCTCTTAAATCCGCAATGGACTGATGCGCCATAATAATGTGAACACCTTTATCGCGTGCTGCCCCTAACCCTTCAAGCGAGGGTTTAGAAAGGTGGTATTTCACTTCATCTTTAAAAATAGCGATTGGGCGAGGATCACCTGTAATACGGTCACGAAGTTCGGCAAGCTGGAAAAGACGAACCAAAATCATACGCTGTGCGGTGATGATTTTAGAGTTACGCATCGAACCGATGACGTAACAGCACCCACCGTTATCAAAAATCGTTTTTAATGAATAACCACCTGGTGCGTTAATGCTATTAAGCAGAGCGAGTTCTTCAGTTTTTCCATGAAAAGCCTTAATGGTTTCGCCAATTCCCTGCACATATTCGCTGTTGTACACATCGCGAATTGTCGCATCGGGATTGTTGGCCACAAATTGAGCCGCCAGCCTTGCCGCCTTGCGATCATCGATACGGTAAAAATCGGCAGCCTCGCCTTTTTCAGCCAGGCTGAAACCGGCGACAAAAAGTTCCTCTAAATGGTCAGGGGTGATACCGTCAATTAAATTGAGCTGATACTCCCCTTTATTCAGGTCAATCAGAACAAAAGGTTTACCTGCATCGATACACGCCTTTTTATACAGGTGTGGTGCCCATTCATCATTTTTGGGGTCAAGAACGAAAACACCTTCATCGGCTAAAATACTTTGATAAAGCAAAATACCGGTGATCACACCCTTACCGGCACCCGTGGTGCCGATAATGTCAGCATGTTGTGTCTGCCAGTCTTTTAAAGGAATGTATTGCGGGTTATGGTCGCGGTCTAAACCAATGAAAATTCCTTTTTTCAGGTCTATATAATCTGCGGGTTCATATTCAATGGACTCAGGTAAGAGATCTTTGATTTTTCTGACATCGGTTCTGACATCTCTTTCAAGGCTGGTTTTTTTAACCAACTTACGTTTAACTTTATCCAGTTCGGGAGAAATCAAACGTCTTAAAAATATATGCATGGCTAAACCCGCCGCTGTAAATGCCAGCAAGATCCCCCACGTCAGAACCGGAACGTTTACTTCCTCCCTGCCCGCATAGATGCGTTGCAAAAACCAGATCGGTACGGGTGCAATTGTACCGAAAAGGAAAAACAGCATGGATGAACCAAATATAAACTTCTTCCAGAAAGGGGCTTTTTGATGCTCGTCTTGTTTCAGCGAAAAAATGAATGGCAGCATCAGACCAGAGAGCAGCGCTAAAATCATCTGGTGCGTCTGCAAAAACCAGAAAACCCATAAGGCACTATTGACTATCGGTGATAGCAAATGGCTCAGGCGATCGAATATCACGATATTCTCCTTTTGCACTTCTCGGCACATTCTCTCGGCACGGATATTCGGCACTGACCTCGTGCCGAATATCCGTGCCGAGAGAATTGTTAAAATGAAGGTGGACGCTTTGCGGCCATGATCGCGGAGGTATACTTCCGCGATCTAACGGAATGCGCCATTTCATGCGGGCTGAACGCCCTCACTCCATGTCGCAAGGGGGTAATGTCCGGGCTGAACGCCCGGCCAAAACCCCCGAAAGTCAAAGGCGGCACACCGTCTTGCGCTACGCGCGACCACCCCCTTTAAGACGCCTGTTTTGACCCTTTTCTTCTCTTTGGTCGTTCCTCCCAAATCGAATTAAAGGGAACCAGGCTTTAAAGGGGGTGGTCGCGCCACGCTACCGGCTTTTGGCCGGAGACTCAGGCCCGACGGTGTGCGGGGCAAGCCCCCCAAATAAACCGACGCGTGGGCGCGTCTTTTTGCTCGCTGGGGCGGCAAAATTTATTCGGCTCCCCCCGGCCTGTTCAGTTCACTTTGGGTGAACGTTCACAGGTGCGTTTGGCGACGCAAATTAGCGATTTCTTCGAAATCGAATTTACTCGCCGCTCGGCACTTTTAATTCCATGCGGGGCATGTCATTAAAAGCCTGAAAACGCGCGCCGATGAATGTCGTTGCGATGGTGGGGCGTATTTTTGATTAATGAAAGTAGTCATCCTGTGGATTGACTTTCATCAGTAGAGAGGCAAATAAAAGAGCCGTAATGACAGCTGATAATATATAGGTATAACGGCTGTTATCTCGGCACGATTTTATCAAACTTTGAATTAATTAAAAAAGAAACGAGAACCCCAAAAGCAAGGAGAGAGCAAAGAATAATACGGAAGCCATTTAGTTACCCTTAATTAAATACTCATTGAGTTGTTTTCCGCTATTTACCCCATCCTGAATCGGGCGAGGTGTTCGTCCGACTCCAGACCAGTATTTAGTTATGCCATCCTCGATGTAAACATATTTAGGCTTGCGCTTGGGATAGTTTTTTGGTGCAACTTCTCCGAGTAATTCATTCATAGAAAAGCCTTCTGCGGCAATTAACGCCATCAGTTCGTTACGCTTTTCTTCGCGATCAATTCGTTGTTTTTCGAATTCCTCATGCTCTGCCTTTTTAGCTTCCAGTGCTGATAAGATGCGTTTATTGAGCGCATTCAGACAATCGAAGTCAGCATCTTTTAAAAATTTTTTAAGGGTGCGCTCCGCGCTTAAATACGAAATTATGTCAGTGGTTTTCATTGCTATTTGTCCTTGAATTTGACACGCGATTATCCACATACCCACAATCGACCCGACACGGCTTGCGCCGCCGTTTTGGGCGCTCCCGTTCGCCCGGAGGCATTTTGGCCTCTCAGCTCACTGGCTTTTTCTCATGTGGATATGGGGATAATGCTATGGGGTATATGTGGCTTAAAAGCAGGTTAGAGTTTTAACTCTCAAGGCATGTCTTTAGCGGATGGCTTTTTTTCTTCACGCGGCGGATATTCAAATCCTAACTCACCTGTTTCTTTGTTTGCCAGGGTGACAAACATCGAATAGGTAGAATCATTTTTCTTGCTCTTAAACCCTTTTATCTCACCGCTTTTCCCATTGCTGATAATCGTTTCTATCTGCTTGTTTGTGAGTTTCTTCCCGCGAAACTCTGCCCATATTTTGAATTTACAGCCAGTGCAGTTACAGGCTTTTGCCGTCATGATCAATTCAGAATCACATGAAGGACATTTAACCGTGAGGCGGTACAGGTCGGTTTTTGATGTCTGATTTTCTGATGCGCTGATATTAATATCAGCAGCATCAACCAGCCGCGTTATTTCGGCATACAATCCCTCAATAAAGCGCTCAATGGTCATTTCCCCGGTTTCAAGTGCGGCTTGTTTTTCAGCCCAGACCGCAGTCAAATCTGGCTGCGTCACTGAATCGGGGAGGGCATCAATGAGGACTATCCCTGCGTTCGTGGGGACAAATTTTCCCTTCTCGACGCTGATATAGTTTCGCTTTTTCAGGGTTTCGATAATTCCGGCACGGGTGGCTGGTGTGCCAATGCCACCGTGTTCGTCTTTCTTATCTTTGTCCTTCTCTTTGAGCAGTTGTTTGATGCGCGGATCAGCAACAAAATCCGCGACACGCACCAGAGCGGCTAATAGAGTGGCTTCGGTAAAAAGCGGTTGCGGCTTCGTTTTTTGCTCTGCAACGTCAATATTGCGACAGGTTAATGATTCGCCCATCTGTAATCGGCTCAGTAAATCAAATGCTCCACTATTATCGTCCAGTTCATCATCGTCTTTATCGTCACCCAGAAGTGACGTAAATCCGTTACTAGTGATTTTTCTGGCTAAGACTTTAAACGACTCGTCGCCGCATTTAATTTCAGCAATGGCCTCATCGTAAGTCTTTTTCGACAGGAATTGTGCGAGGTAAAATCTGGCAATGGCCAGATAAACCGCCTTTTCATTTGTGGTTAATTTCGACATGTCCGGCACGCTGGCCGTCGGAATGATCGCGGTGTGCGCCGACACCTTTTTGTCATCAAACGCTTTGCTTTTCTGACAGGTATTGGTATCGAGAGTGCTAAAATCGACAAGCGATTTTAACGCTTCGACAACCTTCGGTGCATCGCTGAACTGCTCGTCTGAAAGGTATGAACAATCAGAACGGTTATACGTGATCGCTTTATGTTTTTCGCGCAACGCCTGAGTTATATCCAGAGTCTGTTGGGCGGTCAGCTTGTATTTCTGGTTCATGTACTGCTGGAGGCGAACCAGATTAAACGGCAACGGTGCGGGGGTGGTTTTTCCGGTCGCGACAGAAGCCGCCAGGAGACTGGCCGTTTTCCCGTCCAGTCTCCTGGCCAGCTCGTCAGCCCATTTTTTATCATTGAGGCGTTTTTTATCATCCACCGGTGCCTGTTCTGACGTTTGCCAGCGAGCGCTGATAACATCCGTACCGTTGATAAAATTGCCGGTTATTGAATAATAAAAGGATGATGCATGAGACTGATTTTCGCGCCACCGGCGCACAATCAGACCCAGCACCGGAGTCTGGACTCGTCCGACAGATAAGAGGCCTGTATACCCTTTTTCACGGGCTTTAATGGAGTAACAACGGCTCATGCTGAAACCAAAAATCGCATCGCCCACGGAACGTGCCAGCGCTTTAAGGTACATGCCCCGAAACTCATTATTGTCTCTCAGGGACGTGACCGCCTTTTTCACCGCTGGCGCGGTGTTGTCGTTAATCAGCGCTCGTTTTACTGGTGCTTTATTACCGGCATACTCAAGAACTTCATCAACTAACAATTGCCCCTCGTCGTCCGCGTCAGCGCAGTTAATGACCATGTTGATATCCGGGCGCTGGATGAGTCTGATAAGGACATTCGCTTGTCTGGCAACACTGGCTTTAGGCTGGAGCTGCACGGGATAGAGTTTCAGTGGCAAGGTATCGAGTGACCAGGTGGCATATGCCGGATTAATCACCTCCGGGGGAACCATTTCAAGGATGTGGCCAACGCAAAAACTCACAATGTCAGTAGTCGATTCAGTGTACCCATCACGGCGGGTGAAGTTGCCGCCGAGTGCCTTAACAATGTCGCTGGCCACAGAGGGTTTCTCTGCAATCCACAGTCTCATATGTCGTCCTCTTTAATATTGGTCATGGTTTCGTTGTATGCCAGATGGCTTGCCTGAATAGCGTTATCATCCAGGTGAAAACCACGTCTGGCCGCGACTTGCCCGAATATCCCGGCATCACTCGGGCAGAGGTTGGCCAACACCCCTGTTAATTCGCTCAGAATGTGGTGATGATAGATTTCGTCGTGCAAGCCGCAGCCGTGATGTGCTTTTTTTTCGATGCTCAGAATAAGGCTATCAGCGCGTACAGAATCACCCGGTGTATGTGGCCACGGCGGGGCGATAAAACCGGGCTTAAAGCTCATGACTTGTTCTCCTTCATCCATTTACTGGCGTTTTCTTCGTCCATCGGTAACGTCATGAAAAAAATCGGCATGGACAGTACCGAAGAGAAGAACGTTTTCCGCCCAGTTGTTAATGTCTGGAATTTGTGTGAGTACAGGGTGGCTAACTGGACGAGTTCGGGTGAGTTAGCCTGAAATGAGGTGGCATGGGGTTTGATTTCGGCAAGGACGGCAAGAATGTCCTCCAGTGCCTCCGGGGTGAGTTCTTCGTCGGCCAGAAGATCGGCAAAATCTTCCAGAGTCACGGTCTGGTCGGGTGCATTCATCCCTTTAATCTCCCGAACTTGCTGATGATTTTGTCCACTATGCCGCCATCGGCACTCGGGCATTCATTCAGTTTGCCTTTCCTGGCATCGGCGGTATGGTCAGGCAAAAAGCCGTGTTTGTTCTTTTTCTTAATGGACATGAAATTCTTATACATCGGGTCACATTCGGCGGGATTGCCGCCATTCAGTTTCCCGGCCATACACAAAAACATTGCACAAGGATCGTCAGGGTCTGCATTCTGGCCTTCAGCCTGTGCGGGGATAGCAGCGAATGCGCACAGCAAAGCCGCCGCGATAACGGTTTTATTCATGGTGGTTCCTCTGTTTTGAGTCGTGCGAAAGGGGGATGCGTTTTATTTCATCGCGGGGAAACTATCGGTATAAGAAGATTTCTGTGGTGTTGCAGTTAAAGCAATTATCTTTAGGGCTGAACTCGATTAAACCTTTGTAACCGCCCTGTCGTAACCAGGTTTTGGCCGTGAAATAACGTTCGCTGTCAGGCGCACTGACCGTGACCTGTGAGGAGTGAGCGACGGCATAGGACACGGCAGGGGTAAAAATGTTTTCCGGGTTGAAACTGGCGATGTGCTGTGACCAGTGACCCGTGACCACGGACGCAGGTATCACGGCATTATTTTCAGTCCATTGGGGCAACGTTTCGTTCATTGAATCAGCCGGTTTATCCCATTCTACCGGTACAGGTTCTGGCGCGGAGGAACAACCGGCCAGCAGGGCGACCAGTACAGAAAGGCAAAGCATATTACGCATGGCTAAATTTCTCCTTCATGGCGTCCAGATGGAGATATTTAAAATAAATATCCCCCATACGGCGCACGTTGCCGCTGATATCGACACTCACAATGACATCCATACACCGCAGAACCTTACGCAAAAGTACCTGCTCAGGCATTCCGCGACAGGCGGGATGTTCCATGCAACGGTCAATAAGACCTGAAATGCACTCCTGCGGGCTGCCTGCATGAAGCGATGACATAAAACCAGGATGGCCAGACTCGATGAGTTTCAGTGCATCCCAGGCTTCGCGTCCGCGTACTTCCGCCAGGAGAGGGCGATCAGGGTTCATACGGTAAATGGCGCGAACCAGGCGATCTGAGGTCACAATGGCATCCTCACCGGCATCCGCCGGATAAAACAGATGCACATAGTTTTGATGTTGCCAGAATTTTATCTCCGGGTTGTCCTCGATGGTAATAATGCGAAGTCCTGCCGGAATATAACGGAGCAGCATTTTCATATAGGTGGTTTTACCCGAGCCGGTTTCACCCACGACAAAAATCGTTTTCCCATATTCCACGCACTTTTCCATAAACAACGGGATATTGCCGCTGTGATATATCTTTGCTAATTCATCATCTTTGGTTTCTTTTTTCTCCTTTCCGGTGACGCGATTATAAAAACCGGCCTCTATATACGACTGGTGCGTTCGCTGAAAATAATCAGGTATACGAATGGTTACCGATATGGTTCCTCGTTCACAGGCGGGCGGGAATACCACCTGGCAACGCTGGCCACTGGGGAGCGTTGCCGAAAGAATAGGGGACGTTTCATCAATATTATCGTCCTGCCACACGGCCAGCGCACTGGCAAACGCTTCACACTGTTCATAGGTCACACTGCATTCATGCATCGACCATACCCCGTTAATCTTGGTATGAAGTTCGCCGGGTCGGTTAATGGCAATTTCTGTTAGCCCTTCCGTATCAAGGTGTGTGCCTAAAATTTCATCGCGCATGTATTCAAGTGCGATATTCGTCTTTTCCATTTATTACCTCGCGTGTAATGTCCATACACTGGAAAAATCTATATCAGCACCGGTTGCAATGCCGATAACATCCCCCTGGTTGAGATACATCGTCGGGGGTATGTTGATACTGTTCTCCAGCACGGTTTTCGCCATTTCAGCCGTGGCAGAGCGGGTGTTCTCTGTATAATCCGTGTTGCGGTCTTTGCTGGGCGATGAACCAGCCACGGCTGCTGCAAAGTCCTGAGTCGTCGCCAGCAAGATGGTATTGCCGATGCGATCCCCCCAGTGTTCGTCTATCCAGCCCGCAATCCCGTTTTCACCCAGCTGGCCAACGGCCTGGCTGTCAATCAATGGAATACGCATCGCCCCCGGCTCGGGTGTGCGCAGTTCAGTCCAGGCGATATACATACGCCCCATCCCGTTCTTCAGCGTACCGGTTTTGTAAATCCCCCTTGCAACGGTTCCCGCAGGGATCAGGCGAACGAAATTATTGGCGCTGTAAACATCCTCGCTAATCTGGCAGGTAATATTCCCCGCCACGTCTGAAACGAAGCGTTTCAACATGGCGCAGGGGATATAACGGTCAACGGGAATATACAGATTGGGATCAAGATTCAGGCGTGTCACGCCGGTGACTCTGGCGATATTGTCGTTTTGGGTGCCGCTTTCAGCCGCACCGGTGGCCGTATCCGGGCAATACAGCTTACCGTCAGGCGCTCTGGCCAGCACTTTTTTACACTGTGTGAGTGCTGCATCCGAAGCCGGGTCAGCGGCGTTGGCTGTGCCGGTTGGATGAGAGGCCGCAGACGACGCTGAGGAGGGGGAGGATGAGCCAGAATTTGCCAGGGCAGTGACTTTATTGAATGTCACCGATGGTTGTGGCAGCTCCTTCTGGGATACCTGTCTGTCTGTCGTTTCGGGTTCCTGTTCACCCTCAAACGGGTTGAGGTCTTTCCCCATACCCTGCCGCTCATTGCTGGCGTTTGCCCTGCTGCTGGCTGGCGGGGCTTTCGTTTCCTTTTTCTCGAGGGCTTTATCACCTTTGAGCGTATCCATCAGGTAATCACCGCCGATGGCGAGTCCTGCCAGCAGGAACAGACTCAGAATGCACACGATCAGGGTACGCTTACCTTTGGGTTTATTGTGCTTAACCACTTGCGGTTGACCTGAAGGGATACCCTCTGCGGTGGTTTTTTCACTGGCTATCTCAGCCTTAGCGCGGGCGCGGGCTTCCGTTTCCAGTTCCGCCGCCGTTTTGATTTCCTGCTCTTCCATTATTTAGCCTCCAGCGTGACTGACGGCGAAACTGTGTCGCCGTTGGCGACAGTGACTTTACCGAACCCGGCGTTCTCGATGCCAACGACCTGCCCCGCTTTATCATTGCCATAACGCAGGACAAAACGTGGAGAGAGTGAGCGCAGAACCATCACCCGATAATTTCCCTGAGTCTCAAAGCCTGGCGTAATTTGCTGTTCGTTACCGTTCACGACCACGAACGGGGCAGGAATGCGCTTTTGAGGGGAGAAGCCCAGATAGGTAAAACGTCCATCATCGTAAGCAAAATCCGGGCTGATGGATTCAGACCCTGCTGCCACACGGCGGGTATAGCGCCAGTTCTTCGGCGTGGTGGCTTTTTTAAACCGCGCCTGAATCAGCTCTTTTTCCTGCATCTCCTGTAACTCTTGTTGTCTGGCTGCTTGTGCCGCCGCTGTTTGTTTCTGTACGTCACCCGGATAGCTGTAACGGACAACAAACGCCAGGCCTTTAACCTGTTTTTCATCGTCTATGACATGCAGCATGATGCTGTAATAGCGCCTGGTGGTGGTCACAAACAGGTTGGTTTGCCAGTCCTTATCTGTGGGGTAAAGACCTGATCGACATTTTTACCGTCAGCGCCGGTAACGGGCTGTTTAATCGGTTCGGGGCGGATGCCGACCCGGTTTTTGTCTTTCGTCACTGTCCAGCCCGCCTGAAAACCTGGCTGGGCGTCGATAACTTCTTCATCGTCATCAAAAATGAGAGTGGTGACGAAACCGGAACGGGTATTCACTATCGTTGAATTCTGGCTGTTATAGGCGATGTTCTGCATGTGGCTGTCATATGCGCTTCCTTGTGGTATTGCCGCACTCCAGGCACCTGATGAAGCAAGCAGCAGCGTCAGCGCGATGGCTTTTTTATTCATCGTTTTTTTCCTTAAATCGCTGGTAACTGGTGATCATGAAACCGAACGGATTCACTTCACGCTGGGAGAGCGTGAATTCTTTTTGAGGAACGTAGCGATAAGTGAGGCGTATGCTCCAGAAATCATGGCTTTCGGCACCGTCTGCAATCCGGCGGATAGTGCGCTTGATGCGCAGCATACCGATACGGTCTGGTTGGGTGCCTTCCGAATGCACATTAGAAATGACATCAATGGAAACCAGATAAGCGGCTTTATTGAAAACCACATCCGGCGCTTGCGCCCCTTTAAAACGCGCCAGATATTCGTTATTTACATCCGGACTGTTAAAGAGTTGCGTATCGTCATAGTCCCGCTGTAGCGCAAAGTAGTTATAGCGTTCACGGCGTTTAACGTAGCTGGCGGCTTCAAAGTTATTCAGTGCATCCGATTCAGACAGGGCGGATTTTTCAACGGTAGTGACCTTATCAATCCTGCCCGCTTGCTGATTGAGGGCGTAGAGTTCAACGGTGGTGGTCTTTAACGGAAGGATAATCAGTATGGCAGCTATTGCCCCGGTTAACAGAAACCCGAATACCCCCGACAAAAACCAACCCAGCTTTTTAAAACGTTCGTCCCTCTCTCTTAATGCTGTTTCAAATGTTCTGGATTCACTAACCGCGTTTTTAATTATTTCAGACATGATTATTTAACTCCTGAATAATAGCCGGAGAGTTGACAGGCTCCGGTTCGCCGGAAACCGGAGGAACCTGATTTTGATGTGCGCAGCCCGTAAGCAGCCACAGCATCAGGAAAGGGATGCTGTATTTCATTTTCAATCCTTATGATGATTAGCGCGTTATCGCTAAATAACGCGTCACAATTGCTGATAAAACGAGGGGGTAATAAAACGTGTTGCTTTATTTACGCTGTTGATTAGAACGTTGCATTGTCTGAATAGAAGATTTTCTTGCCGCAGAAGGTGATGTGGAACCGGCGTTAAGGTTTTTCGCAGCACGATCCCCCATTTTACCCAGTGAACCGCTAACGGCATCACTCATGGGCTTTGTGCCACTCCCCATCGAACCTATACCGGCCATCGCTGCACCCTGCATCGTGGCCTGAACTGCGGCACCCGTCAGAGCTGAGGCTATTTTTGCAGAGAACCAGATAATTAAAGCCGAGGCAAAACAGGCAAGTAATGATTGAATGGCCAGTGTGACCATATTTTTATCCTGGGAAACCGCTAACGCAGTATCCAGTATTATCGTCATATACTTGATACCAATTCGCAAAAATAAAGCAGAAAACAGAATGGTTAATAAGGCATTCAAAATGACAGATAACCAGCTGCTGAACATTGAGCGTAAAAATCCATATGCCAGACAGAATATAAAAAGGGGGGCAGTGGTTCCCATTAATAAAATGGTGATTTCAGCTAAAAGATTAACGAGTGTTGAAACAGCCAGAACAATAATCGCGCCAGCCCATACAAGGAACTCGGCTGTCATTCCTTCCAGAGGAACAGTTGAATCATCCATTTCATAAAGATTTTTAGCCAGCTTCTGAGCTTTCTCCCATACTGAGTCAAGTAATACCCATATATTATCACTGCCACTTACACCGTCTTTAAACCCATCAAGGGCGCTGATTACCGTATCCAGCCAGCCCCCAAGGTTGAGAACAAACATCATGATTAATAACATTCGCCCTATATCCCACATAACATCTTCTGCGGGGCGGATAAGTTTACCGGCAAGCGTCTGGTAACCGCGAAAAATAATATAGGCCGTAAAAGAACTTGTTGCTATCACACTTATCATGTTTCCGTATGTGGACGATTGCCCTACTAATACGGAATTTATACTACTCATGATAAAGGTGTGCATGCCGTCCATCGAGCCTGACATAATAACCTCGCTTAGAAACGACTCGTTAAAAATGATTTAAATCAGGTACCTTTTGAGTAGCTATCTGTTTCTTTAGCGCATCAAATGCGGCTTTACGGCCTTTTTCAACATCCGGCTGCCCACGCTCCTGCTTCATGGCATTTTTGGCGTTCTGGCAAATCTGTTCACTCCATGAATGGTCTAAAAGGCATTCGGTGTATTTAGCAATCATTTCATCATGATTTTTAATAAACCATTCTTTCGAATACTTATCCTCACAGCCCGTAAGTAAGAACAGGGGAATAAAAATTAAGGTGACCAGTGTTTTTTTCATCATGACATCCTGAGTATTGATGTGGTTTCAGGTTTGGGTCGTTATACCCAATCAACGGGGAGAATTAGTGACCGATATTATTTAAGTCAGCAATCGGCGCATTTCGTTGCTGCTCTGAAAACGCTTTTTTCTTTTGAATCTCCAGCATCTGACTACGCTGTTCGGCCTGTTTGACACTCATTTCCCACTGCGTGGTTAATGCACTCAGTTGCACACTTTTGGCGGAAACCACATTAGCCAGGTCCTGAGATTCTTTGGAATCCTTTGAATACTGAATACGATTAGAGAGATCAGCAATATCACTTAGCGTGTCGGAAATTTTATCCTGTACCTCGGTTGTGTCTTCGATTGCGGCGGCCTGATTAATGATCACCTTTTTACAGCTTTCCAGATATTGACCCGTAGCCCCTCGTTGCAGCTATCAAACACCTTGTACTTATCGTACAGACTGTTTAAATCGCCTGAATAGGCACCATCAGGGTTAGACAGCAGGTCATTCAGAGAGATCCCTCGCTCTTTCATGGCCTTAATATCATTAGCCAGATTTTTAGCCTGGCCCAGAAACGTCTGCACATCGCGGATACCTGTCACTGTTGCCAGTTGTGCCTTGTAGGAATCCATCTGATCTTTATAGTGCTGGACGGTTTGCGTCCATTGTGACAGCTTCTGGATCCACTGATTAACTGAGGTGGTGTTAGCCAGAATATCAACAGTCGGAACACCGGTACTGTGCGCCCCTGAAGAGAATATTAACGTAGCGGTGGCCGTTGCAATTAACTGCTTTCTGAATTTCATGACAGATCCTTAATTTAAATGGCTCGTCTGAGCATTTCGGCTTTCCAGTCTTCTGGCTTCATCCCATCTTTATAAATGGAATCAAAAATCTGGAGATTATCCGCGCTGCCACTCAGTAATTTGGTATAACGTCCCAGTCCTGAAAGGTCGAGCGTGGCGATGGAAATAAAGGGGCGGGTTTCTCCTCTTCTGAGCGGGGTTTTTAAAATAACGATCTGACGTGCGCCAGGGTCAAGGTCTTTAACGATTTCATAGACACTTTTCGGAACTTTCAGTTTGTCGACATAATCAAATGCGCTTGCCTTGGGGTTAGCCATAAATAATTGTGTCCCGCACTGCTCAATAATGGCCGCTGAAATTTCATGTTTACACATTTCTTCCGGTGACTGGGTCGCCGGGACGAATATGCCATTTAATTTACGAATGACCTTGAGCATATTTAAAGCAAATCTGGAAAATTCAGGATCAAGCAACCACTTCCAGAACTCGTCCATAAATAACACTAAGCGACGGCCATCTAACAGGGTGGTGACGCGATATAACAGGTAAAAGGTAATCGGGGAACGAACATCCTTATCATCCAGAAACTCTGTACCATCAATACCAAAATTATCAATATTTTCGACATTAAAGGTATCTTCTTCATTATCAAATACCCAGCCGAACTCTCCCCCTTTCGCCCACTGCTTCAGGCGAATACGTAATCCATTAGTTCTGGATTCCTTGGTGGGTGGTTCGGGCAGGATTTCCAGTAGACGGGTGATAATACAACCACGCTTATCAGGCGGATAATCAAGCATGATACGGTCTACCGCTTTGCTGATACGTTCCTCGTCACGGGGATCAAGAACGTTTCCATTACGGGTACAAATCAGGCGGATCAGCTGCTTGTTCAGATTAATGTTTCGTTTAGTGGCGGGGAGTCGCCCTGGCGCAAACCCGGATGGCTCACCAGACCTGATGCGGAAGTATTCCCCTCCGGCCTGCCGAATAGACATTTCAGCAGAACGATCCTTATCAAAGGTCACTGTCGTAAAGCGTTTTATTTTCGCATCAGGTGAGAAGCTATCGGGGCGACGGTATTTCTGCATCAAATGCTTCATCATTTCCAGCAGTGTGGATTTACCTGTCCCGGTACTCCCGATAACCATGGCATTACCAGGATGTTTTTCGTTGAAGTCATCCACACCTTCCTGGCTGTTATGAAGATTCAGGTAATAGTTTCCTCCGGATGGGGTTTTCAGTATGCAGGCGGCTTCGCCCCAGGGGTTACCGTCGCGCTTATGGGGGTGAAAATTATGTAACCCGGCCATATCAGCAAAATTCTGACTGCTCACCGAAACAAGACGGGGTCTTAGCTCATAAACCCCTGGTAGCTGCGCAAGATAGGCCGCAGGCAGAGACATTGTTGAGAGCGTCATAATGATGCCAAGATCTTTAATGGGGTCAGCCAGTGCGTTAGTGTCCCTGACGACCTGTTCGGCATCAGGGGAGCTGACAATGAGCGACAAATGGTACTTACCAAACGTGATATGGCCAGACTGGAGAAGGTCACGCGCAACAATCAAATCTTCCTGTTGTGAGATAGCGTCATCTTCAGCGGATTTCAGTCGGTTCTGCGTCAGCTTGATATGGGTTTTCGCTTCGTCTTTGGCCATACAGGTAAATGACTGCGTCATAACGTAATCGCACTCAGCATAGAGCAGGGCATCAAATAAGCCGGTGTAGGTTTTAGTGGCGTGATCCTTGATTTCCAGACTCCGGAAATAAGACTGGCCATCCACGCTGTTGCACTGACCTGTATCTGTGGAGAAAAAGAGGTCGACAGCACCCATAACATCATAAAACGGGGTGCGGGTGACGGCGTATTTCTGCCACTTGCCACTGACCAGGCGGTTATAGAAGGCTAACTGGGAAGAATAAAGACGCTCATTTTCCGTGTATAACCCAAGTGGAGCAGCTGAATAACGTGACAGGGACGTGTTGAGCATCCCCCAGTATTCCAGCATGACTTTCAGTGAATCATTCAGCACATTTTCCCGGTCACCGGTATTCTTGCGTTTTAATGCTGCCCGCTCAATCTTGCTCAGGGGGATATAGCAGGCGGTAAAGAATAAACGACACCGGCGAAAAGGTTTTGTATCGATAGACTGTTTGTAAAGGTCTGCAATCTCGTCGGAAAAGGGAATGCCGGAGTGAGAATCAAAGGCGTCTTTATGGCTTTCTCTGATCCGGTGGATGTAGAAAGTAAAGGGCAACCCTTCAAACGATCTGACCAGGTTGTTTAACTGCATGGTCATAATGTCAAGATGTTGCTCGTCTTCACACTCAAATATCGTGCCGCCCAGCTCCCATGTGGCGACTAAATCTCCTTTTTTATTCTTCACCACATTTTCATGAATATGGGTTGAATAAGGGATGTATTTAGCTATGCTGACACTCTCGTTTAATCGCATTTTTTCATTAAACTCCGTGATATCAATTTTTTCATATTGACCACTGATAATGGTATTGGCCGCAAAATATTTATTGATTTCCCTCTTTCCACGTGTTTTAAACGCAATAAGTTTCAGGTTGAAATAATGAATATCTTTACGCGCTTTACTTCTCATTTCTATCAGCGCAGGGATCAGCAAAAACAGGCACCAGTAAAAATGCGAATAGACGGCAATAATAACAATGAGAGAAAAAACGATAACCAGTGGAACCAGTGGCACACCAAAGAGTGCCGCAGGACGCGTGAGCGCCTTATTTAATATGGCCATGTGATCCCTCTTGTTATGCCATATACCAGGCACCGAAACCGGAAGCGCCGGAAATGAGAATGCCGCCGATGATGACATTTCGCATATCGTGGAGCTGCTTTCCATCGAACAAAACCTTGTAGCCAACCCACATAATGCAAAGCGTCACTGTTGCAACGGCCAGGCTACCAAGACCGATCACCCATTTATTCAGGCCTTCGTTCGCTTTCTGAAAACCGTCATCCGCTGCCAGTGCCTGGGCTGCGGGCAGAATACCCATCGAGAAGGTTAAACAGGCAGATTTGAATTTCGAATTTAATTCAGATACGAGTGTCATTTCATTATTCCTTTTGTTGCGCTGTGAGTAAGCGCCCGCGCACTATCTGAGGCGCATAATATGAATGGTTAACAGTGGAATTTTCGTTTACGGGAATATTGCCACGAATGATTTTGTCAGGGTAAATAACGGTGGTGGTTTTATTCTCCTCTGGTTTGTCACTGGTTTGTCTGTCCTGCCGGGTTGAGGGGACAACATAGCCAATACGTTGAATGTAACTGGTATTGCCAAAAGATGTCTCCGAACGTTGTCCGGCTTCAAAATTACCAGAGTAATAGCAACTTAATGCGCGCTTTAATGTGCCTCCTCGTTTGTAGCAATCGAGAATGATTTTTTCTGCTACCGATAAATTATCGCAGGGGTTTAGCATGACTTCTGCATTAACGTTATATATAGAAAAATTTGTGCTGGTTATCTGCATGACTCCAACGGAAAAGCGATGTTTGTTTTTCTTTATTTTCTCCACAATATTAATTGCATCATCTTTGGAAGATGGCATGTGTGAAATTACGCGACTCCCTCCTCCTTTTAAGGGGACAATTTCCGCTATAGCATAAGGGTGAAATCCTGATTCTGTTTTTGCTATATCTGAGATAGTGTCAGGATGAACGGAAGGAGCGCACTGCATTGCGAGTGTTAATAACGACGCAGTGGTTAGCATGAATAGTTGATCCTCTCATAAAACAACAACCAAAATGGCTTCTATGCTTTTTATGTAATACATTTCCTGCTGTGTATCTGTTTGGTGATTAGATCAATTCGTTTTAATTTTTCAGCAATCAAAACAGATGCATTTGATTTTTTATTAGTGCCCTCCTTTATAGTAATTGTTACGATTTCAGCCCTTAAACATGCTTGCTCTATCATGAGTTCACGAACTTTTTCAGGGACTTCCTTGAGTATCCAGTTTTGATTAATAGCAGTTGTTACACGGTCTTTATGTTTGCATATGCGCTTATTTGTCGAGAGTGTACTGTAAGGGTTATTACGCAGAGCTTTTAAACGAACTTTTTGCATAGTCATTTTAGGTTCTCCATTGCATGGATAAGCCGTCCGTGTGCGGACGCACGTAGATACATGAGGAATGTTCGATGAGAGAACGGCTTAATGATGCATTGATTAGGAGTGTTACCCATTACAGGCGCGGTACGTCACTCCTCATACGCAGCCAAACAATACATCTCCTTATGCCAGGCTCCAGGCAATAACCGCTGTTGATTTATTAAAGAGCAACCTCAAAGGTCAACCAGTTGACCTTAGTTTTAATGTTAATTCCTATAAGTTGTAAATTCAATTATAATCGCAACTTTTAGGAATTTTAAATAAAAAAAACACCCAAAAATGATGTTTTTAAGAGGGGAGGTTGTCGTACAGGTTTGAATAAATTGAAAAAAATAACTGGCAGGATAGAATCTAAGAAAGGTAAATTTTATGTAGGTGAAAAATGCAAGATTCTGATGATAGCAAGCTGGTAGATGTGCTAGCTAAAGTTCTAACTATGAAAGGTGTACCCAAGTTAAAACATAATAGCTACATCAGTAATGTATTGCAGATGACAACATCCGCAGGTTATAAAAAACTGACCGGCGCGACAAAATGGGAAGTGCAACAGCTAATCAAGGTGGTTGATTCGCTGGGAATGAGCATGAGTGAATTCTTTGCCTATTTTTCTGATGAGTCAAAAGAAATTCATCATGCTGTGTGGAGTGATGGTCGATTTGAACATCAATGTGAAATTCATCTTTACCCTGAGAGAGACGAACGAAAAACAGAGCTGTCAGCGCTAAAAATAGGAGATAAATGGAATGTTTTACCATCATCTAAACTGAAGGATGAGATGTTGTATGGTTCGCGGCGCAGTATTGAATCAATTATTGTTCATCCAAAAATTATCAATATAAACAAATATCGTATTGCGTTATTAGATGATGATGTGCAAATCACACAAAGTCTGAATGAGATTATTAGTAGTAGTGTGTATCACGTTGATACTTTTTCCGAAACAAATTCCCTCAGCAGGCAGATAGCTGATAACCCTTTTGACGCTTATGTCCTTGATTGGATTATAGGTGACGAAAGCTGTTTTAGCTTAATAAAGCAAGTGCGCGAATCATCAAATAAAAATGCATTGATAATTGTTTTAACAGGGAAACTGTCAGGGATTAAGGATGATGAAATATCAAGTGCTATACATGATTATGATATTGTTGGTCCGTTCGAAAAGCCAATAAAATCGGGAGTCATCAAATCAAATATAGATAAATATTTCGCACGGTAATTTATGAAGAATTTACTGGAGTTTGAAGGTAGTTTACTTAAAGACGGCACTTTTATTGTTTCGCCATACGATTTAAGTAAGTCATCATTCCCGGATGATATTGAACCTCTGACTAACAATAGTATATTAAATCAGTCATTCGTCAGTTTTTCAGTTGACTATAGTCGGATTGCCCATCTTGTTGTTATCAATGGTATGGGGGTGACACTGGGAGATTCCATCATAGGCATTTCCATCCTCGACGTCATAAAAAAACTGAATGAGAATATAAAAATATCAGTTATAAGACCTGCAAGTGCTCCGAAATATGTGGATGAAGTATATTTACTTGCAAGTGATGTGATTGATGAAGTCTTTTACATGCCATTTGATGTTAATGACGTTACAGGTGATGTAATTATAGATATAGGAAATCAACTGTACAGACCTGAATTTCATACGATGGAAATGCATGATTTTTTTTATAAATATATAGGATTGGATAGTACACCCAAGGTAATTAGTTTGCTTAATAATTCTTGGCTGAAAAATGTACCGCTAGATAATGTTTTTTTAAATCGTTATGTTTTATTCTCGCCATTATCAAGTACTAAAATCAGAAGTATTCCTGAGCAATTTTATTTTGACATTGTGGATGCATTAGCAAAAAAAACAGGGAAACAGGTAGTAGGTTTTGTTGATGTTGAACATCCCAAATATAGAAACGTATTGAATTTTTCTAAATCGACAAAAGACTTTGTCTCTATTATAAAAAACGCTGAGTATGTATATACTTGTGACTCCGCAACATTACATATAGCCGCTGCATTTAATATACCTACTCAATGTATATTTAACACAATTAAACCTGAGTTAAGGGTGAAGTATTACAATAATATAGAATCTGTTTACATCGGTGATGAATTACTTACAGGAGTACAAAACAGTGATGATAAATACTTACTTGAACATGTTAAATTTAGATTTAAGGAAAATTTTCATGTTTAGATACTATGTCTATATCATTAGTATTTTGTGTTCATTCAGTGTGGTAAGTGCTGTTGGTGATTTAAAAATTTCTGGTGCAATAAACTCAACAGATGCAACCGGTTCTGTTTTGATTTCTAAGAATGAAATGTCAAAATTTGAACGTGCTAGTATTATAACTACAACCCCCTGGACCGAAAGCAACAAAAAAATTCATTTTGAAGGCGTATCATTAATGCGTATCCTGAAGTATGTTGGCGCGCATGGTCGAGTTTTAAAAATGCATGCATTGAATGATTATACTGTCGACATACCGATTCAGGATGTTCAAAGATATGATATTTTACTAGCCAGTTCTATGGATGGTAAAAATCTGGAAGTAAAAAATTTCGGACCTTACTTTATAATCTATCCTTTAGATACCTATAAAGATGAAATTAACATGCCTAAATATCTTTCCAGATTTATTTGGCAAGTTGATGAAATAACGGTGGTGAAATGAAAAGAGGATATTATTTGTCCCTTGTAGGGATGTTTTTCGTTTTAATAGTGTCGCTCGTTACAATATTTAAATACAATAGTATCTTGTCAGAAAAGTCTCTTTATGCCATTGCAGGCACACAGGAGAACTACGCATGGTCAATAGCAAAGTTCTCTATACAACTCAATGAGTTTTACGCAATGATTAATAATGAAACTGATATAGATACAATACGCCTGAAGCTGGATATTTTACATTCAAGAGTTAATATTATTCGCAGGGAAAGTGAATCAACCAAGCCACTATATAAACAGGCAGGATATAAAGAAAACATTGATGCTATTTACAATAGATTGAGCAATATCCATGATGAACTTAATAAGCCATCACCTGACATAAAAAAGATTGTATTTGAAACTCACGAAATAAGGCCTCTTGCTATAACGTTAACAAATTTAGCTGATCATGCAGAAGTAGCTCAAAGGACAGATGCGCTAATCGATTTTATGGAAAAAAGAAAACAGCTTTGGTTATTATTGTTTATTACGGCTTCATTGCTTATCATTTTGTGTGTCATCATTATAATCTACATCAAAAAAACTAATAAGTTACTGTTCTCAGAAAGAACGGCTATTGCCAACAAAAATGCATTTCTTGGCGTAGTCGTACATGAGTTGCGAACCTCTTTACAAGCGATCATCTCGGCAATTGATGTGATAACTAACTCTAACAATAAAATGGTTGAAAAAAATCAGCTGCAACGGCTTGAAACAGCTGCTGGTAAAATGGAACGTCAAATGAAAGATCTGGCTGAGTTTGCCAAAATTGACAATGGGTACATTGATATTAATAAATCTTTTTTTAAAATCAAACCGGTCATTGAAAATATTGTGCTGGACTGTATGGCTATCTATTCTAAGAAAGGTGTGGAAGTTACAGTCAGTGATATTAAGGATATTGTTGTTTACACTGACTCAGTTCGGTTAAATCAAGTTGTAGAAAATCTTACTAGTAATGCACTTAAATACACACAGCGTGGAAAGGTTCATATAGATTGTGACGTTATACGCGATAAATGGTTATGCATTTCAATCTTTGATACAGGTCAAGGTATACCAAAAGATAAGCTTAAATTTATTTTTAAGCCTTTTGTCAGACTGAGTAATGACAGGAGTAATATGCCTGGTTTTGGCATGGGGCTTGCTATTGTAAACGGTTTGATTAAGGCTCTAAAAGGTTCTATACATATTGAAAGTGTACTCGGTGAAGGCACATCTATTACTATAAAAATTCCTGTGGAGATCGGAACGGAGGATTTGCTTACCTCTTCTGAATTAAATAATTATTTGTCTACCGAGGAGATAAGTAAAATTCATGTTCTTGTCGTCGATGATAACGATATGGCTTGTTCTTCCATCACTCATTTACTCGAGAGTTACGGATATGTTGTTGAGTCTACGACATCGCCTGAACGTGCTCTTCAGAAATTATTGAGGAAACCTTTTGATCTGATACTCAGCGACTTACAAATGCCAGTTCTCACCGGTGATGAGTTATTTACTGCTTTGCGTAGTCAGGCGAGTCCAAATAGTTCAACGCCCTTTATATTTGTTAGTGCATTTGCTGATTTAAGCCCTGTACCAGAGGTACCTCTTCTTACAAAACCCGTTAGAATCAGTGAGATAAATGCTACTATCCATAAGCTTATCTCTACGAAAAATAGCGATTTGGATAATAAGATTGTGTAGTGTTGGTTGCGATTGAAAGGAAAGTTTTCCTGATCGTTGCGAAGTGTTTAAAAATGAGTAGAATGGATCCCTAAGTCAGCCATGCTGATGAGGACAGGGGCTTGATATGTAGTTGGTACCGCCCTAAAAACAAAGCCCCGATAATCACTCATCAACTTGGCGGAAGAGCGTGATTAACCGGGGCTAGGCACAAAACCTATGAAGGATTATACCCCATCATGCGTACAATTCAACCTTTGCAACTCGCCATAAGTGCGGGTAGCAGTGTTTAATGAAAAAGTTAATCAAACTACTTCATCCCGTAAGAGTGTTCATCGGCACTGTATCCCTGAATTTGTGGGAAAAATCCCTGAATCAGTCGCGGCCCGTCGCTTTGACGCCGCACTGGAAAAACACGATTGGAACCGAAACCGGTACATTTATAAGCTTCGCTGTGAACGCAACCAGCGGGTATCCGTTCGCTCTGAACGCCGCGAAGTATACAAAGCCCTGGCGATGGCCATCATCGCGATGTGTGACTACAACGCGGATAGTGATTATCTTTTTGAAGTGATGTGTGGCACTCATGATCTGGCCAGAGCCACTAATCTTTTGCACAGAACGATAACAGGGCGTTTGACGTATGACCCTATCCTGAACGCTCTGCATGACTGGGAAAAAGCGGGTTTAATCGTTATCGTCAGGGGCCAGGACCCTGAGACTAAGCAAAATAAAGCCATGCGCATATTCATC
Organism: Buttiauxella sp. 3AFRM03; assembly: GCF_003675305.1. Taxonomy (NCBI): domain Bacteria; kingdom Pseudomonadati; phylum Pseudomonadota; class Gammaproteobacteria; order Enterobacterales; family Enterobacteriaceae; genus Buttiauxella; species Buttiauxella sp. 3AFRM03. The sequence goes on along the minus strand of NZ_CP033075.1, from coordinate 19,876 downwards.
AAACCGGAATGGTTTGAAGGACTCGGCTTTTCTGTGGACGAGCTGCGTAAAATCCTTGGGGATTATCGGCGTTGGGCTGAAAAGAAAGGTTTACGTGAAACAGCAAAACAACGTTATGCAAATCATATCGCCAGAGTTGCCCGTAGTAACGTCGCGTCACTGGATGATAAGCACTCTCTGAAAAAGCTACTTCTCAAAATTAAGCGCCACGTTCTGGGTGTTAAAGAAGAGGAAGGGAAGCAGCTGATCTCGGACATAGAAAAGAAACTACAGGACACGGAATCAGCGTTAAAAACCGGTCAGGTAAAACCGTCCACTCAGTATTATGCTGCTTATACGGCATGGAAAAACAAAACACCGCTATCGCTCGTTTACCCGATTGAGTCTACCGTGAAAAAAGAGAATCCGGGGCTGAGTGGTGAACTGTTCTATCAGGCAATGCTGGAACGCATTCGAAAAGACAACCTCTAACCTCCAGGTAGTTCGCTTACCGCCTCCTGGCGGGTTTTGTGCTGCCTGACATCGTATTTTTACTCACTTTTTCCTTATCTCCTGTCACGTTCCCGGCTCGAAATGACGGCATGGATACCTTTCCTGGCCAGCATGTTTAATTTACATGCGAATAAATTCGTGCTGCTGATATTCCATACATTTAAATTCGTTCTATACAGGGATATACCGGTTAAATTCGTGCATAAATCCTGAACTAACCGACCTTATAAATAAGGTGATGGTGCCTATTACACGGCGGCCATCGCCCGCCGTCTATAAAATGCCCGCCCTTCCAGCGAGCTGAAGCTCGCGGCGGTTCGGTTGGTCGCTTTGCTCCATAGGTAGCACCCGCCAGAGGCGGGCATTAGTCGATCTGAACCCCAACCATACAAAAACGTACACTAGTTTTAACCAGACATGAAACATGTCGCTATAAGCTCACAGTACACGCACGTAAGCGCCTTACGGCGCTAACGCGGAGATACGCCCCGACAATGGCCAGTGGCCTTGTCGGGACCACTCCGACAGCGCAAAAAAGGTTCTTCGTTACTGGTAGCGGGAATGGCTTATCAGGGAGGGGGGTTGGATTGGTAAAATCTATCAACTCAGTGCGGCTGCGCCGCGTCTCCGGCGCGACAGAACAGCAGCGTTATATTTAACGATTTTGCGCGCCTCTTTTTGAAAATCCCGATTGGCAGTAAATTCTACGTTGGAGGAGTCTGAAGCCCAATCGTACGGAAACGTACGCTAAGTACATTTTTCAACCATTTCGTATGCTGGTATATTTTTAAGAACAAAAAAGGATCATGCGATGATCCTTTTATATGAAACACGCCTTTATTGGGGCAACGCTGGTATTACCGAAATTCCCCACCTGTTACGCTTGTTCGTTAATGATCCTTCGGAACCTTAATGGGGGCCGCTTGGAAAACGGTAGAGTCGAGATGTGGCGCGGTAATTTTGCAGGTCAGGCATATCTGTTGCCGCCTCTTTCGATTGGCGGTGCCTTACTGTCCTGACCATAAATCCCGTTTCCACACCCCGCTCATCGAACCGGACGTGCGCTTCTAACGCATCCGGCTCTCGGACAGAATCATGCCTTCGCCCACGGAAGCCTCTGCGGGAGCTTCGGCAACTGGATGAGTCCCAACTGATTGTAGAAGTACTCATCGGGGTATCGCTTTAACCCTTTGCTTCGTTGCTTATGTTTCTTGCAGAGCCACCGCCGCAGCCGGGTTGTGGTATAGCGATCGATGAACCGATACGACTGTGTGACAGGGCCTAATCTGAAGTAGTTAGACCAGCCCCCCAGTTTCTGGTTTAACCGCATGACCATCTCACCGGCATCCATCCACTCCATGTTCCTGCTGGTCTGGAGTCTGACGGATTCGATCATTCGTTTAATGCTCTTCTTCGAGGGACGAGTCCCTATATAAGCTTTCCTCGCCCTTGCTGAATACAAGCGTTTGAATGTGTAGCCAAGAAAGTCAAATTCCCCTTCCGGTAGCCTACACAGACGTGTCTTTTCTTCATTTACCGTCAGCTTCAACTTCGCCATCAGCCCGCGCATTGCTGCCATTGCACGACTGGCGTTTCTACGTTTGCAGCAGATAACCAGATCGTCGGCATAATTGACAATACGTGCACCAAGACTCTGTTCTATCCCCAGCGTTTTCCAGCCCATAATGAAACGTCTCATGTACAAATTGGACAAGAGCGGGGATATCGGGGAACCCTGTGGTATTCCGCACTGGTTATCCCGGTTTGCGGTTGTTCGCAGTACTTTGCCATCCCGCATCTTTTCTTCTACTGGTGCTGCCAGCCATTGTCTAATCAGTCGCAGAACGTTTCCGTCCACGATCCGACGCGCAACTGACTTCATCAGCTCAGGATGAGGTATGGTGTCGAAGTAGCCTGACAGATCTGCATCTACAATATCGCTGTATCCGCTGCTCACCAGGCTATGAACTTCCTTCACCGCGCTTTGTGCATTCCGGTTTCGCCTGTAGGCATGTTGTTCCGGTGGCAGGTCGGCTTCGAATATAGGTTCGAGCACCAACATTGCTGCCATCTGACAAACTCTGTCTTTCAGGCAAGCGATCCCCAGCGGTCGGGTTTTCCCGTTTGGCTTAGGTATATGGACGCGTCTGACCGGTTTCGGGACGTATGTACCTTCCCGAAGTTGTTGCGCCAGTTCTCCGAGCCATCGTTCCACCCCGTATAACTCAATATCGTCGAAGGTCTGCCCATCCGTACCCGCTGCGCCTTTATTTCGGCGGCAACACTGGTACGCATAAATCAGCACACTGCGATGGTATATTTTGTCGTACAAAGCGTGGAATCTAAGCTCAGATCTTTCCTTCGCTTTCGCATGTAACGTCGTCTGCAATTCCTGAACGTATTTCGGAGTTCTTAGGTTGCCCAATCTCCAGTTCCTCATCACTTTCGGCGTTGTTTCTGAACTAAGGCTCCTTTCCTCCACCGGCATTACCCGGCTTCCCCGGTACTACGAGCCTCTCCGTCATCCTGTCGTGCCCGGTCTGGCCGTCACCGGCCACCGGTTGGTGTTAGCGTTCACCACACGCAGGACTTCCCGTGTTGCTCCGGTCTTCCTCTTGTATACATGCTGTCGCCACTACCCCGGTGGAGGTTGCAGGGTGCGCGCTTCGTTCACTTCCCCTGTAACTGGCAGCCTTCCCCAAAAATTTGGTGGGTCAGCCTCCACATTGCGTTTTTCGAGGCCTGCTCAGCGTTCACTCACGTTACGGCCTGCATACTCGCTGAATCACTAAAATGATCCTATACACCAGAGGCTTCAGCCGCTTTGTTACCGCCACGGCTGCTCTGATTACTACCGGCTGGAACGAAAGTTGCCGGGCGGGGTTCGCACCCGCTGAAAGACCGTGCCTTTGCACGGCGCACAAATTATCCTACGTTAAGGCCGTTTCTTAAGCAGACATGACAGGCAGATCTGAGCGAACAGCAGACTGTCGAACTATCTCGTTATTAGACAATAAATATACGTGGTGAAATATCCTTCTTCGATTTAAAATGTATCTTGCTGTATTAATAACTTCTTAACATTAAGGGAAAAATTTCATGGAGTTTTTATCTTCCGTAATACTTTCTGGCGTTGTTTATGACATGCTCAAACACCAAGTTTCGATTACTGCAACTTCAATAAAAGAAAAGTTAAAAGGTTGGGTTATTGATGAGGTCGTGGCTCCCGCTTTGGCGGAAGAAATTAAAAAACTGTCTTTAAACGATGAAATGAGCGAAAAAGCAATTGAAAGAAAACTATTGGATAGTGGTGAAATTCAACAAATACTCTCGTCTATAAAACCTAACAATACTACTGTAATTATGCAAAACCATAGTGGTACTGGTGATAATGTTGGTGGAAATAAAATTACGGGGTAGTGTCTATGGATAACTTTGATAGCGGCAGTTCAGTTAGTCAAAATCATACTGGAACAGGCCATAATGTTGCTGGTGACTTAACTATATATAATATTGATAATGTTGATTTGGCGACTGAGTTAGCAGTTGCTGTTTTAGTTGGTTGCTGGGATGAAAAAAATGATGGTGATATTGAGGTAATTACAAGCCTTATTGATGAATCGTATGAAAGTTGGATAAAAAAATTAAGAATAATTGAAGGAATGCAAGATAGTCCCTTGATTCATGAGCGAGGTTCTTGGAGTTTTAAAGATAGAACACAAGCATTCCAAACGGTATCGTCAAGATTATTCGATAATCATTTGGATTTATTTCAGGCGATTGCTACATCCATTTTTAAAACTATCGACCCACAGTTTGAACTGGCACCAGAAGAGCGTTATGCAGCAGCAATTTATGGGAAGGTTTTGCCACACAGTCGATTAATAAGGAAAGGGCTATCCGAAGGTCTGGCATTAGTCGCAACAAAGCAAGAGTTGCTTACCAACTGCTCAAAATATAAAGGGCAATACTGCGCCTCAAGTGTGGTTAAAGAAGTGTTGTCTGCCTCTAGTTGGCAATTATGGGCTAGTACGAAAGATATTCAAATTATGCTTGCAGAAAGCGCTCCTGATTATTTTATCGACGAAGTAGAAAGGGCTGTATCTCATCAAGACAAGCCGTTTGATTCACTTTTTGCACAGGAAGGTGTCGATGGGATTTCAGGTCGGAATTATTTGACAGGACTGCTATGGGCTATTGAAGGATTGGCTTGGGCACCCGAGTATTTATCTCGCTCTTTAGTAATATTAGGGGAACTGGATAGCCATGATCCTGGTGGTAACTGGGCTAACAGGCCACTTAATTCGATTATCGATATATTGTTACCATGGCTTCCTCATACTACAGCCGATATAGATAGGCGTATTGCTGCTTTTAAAGCATTGGAAAGGGAGTATCCCGATACAGCATGGCGTGTTTTAGTTCAGTTGCTACCCAATAATATGAGAACAACCTCTGGTACACATATACCAACTTTTAGAAATTTTATTCCTAACGACTTTAACAAAGAGCCATCTAATGATGAGTACCGGGCTCAGATTGAAACATATAGCCAATTAGCAATCGACTTGGCAAGTAAATCTTCATTAAGGCTTATTGATTTAGTTGACAATATTGACAATTTATCACCGTTTAAATTCGATGATGCAATTAAACTGTTATATGACTTTTCTAAAAAACCAGATAGTGATGAATTAAAATTAGAGTTATGGGAAAAATGCTTAGAGGTCTATAACAAGCACAAAAGATTCTCAGATGCTCAGTGGGCAATACAACCAGAGCAAAATAAAAAAATTAAAGATGTTTCTACAGCCTTAAAACCAGAAGAGCCTATGCTTTATAGCAAACGACTTTTTGGTCAAAGAAGTCATGACTTATTTGATGAAAATGGGGATTGGCGAGCCCAAGAAGAAAGATTGGCAAAAGAACGATGTCAGTCAATATCTGAAATACACACCGTTAATGGTATTGAAGGAGTTTTAGAATTTTCGGGGGGTGTTGAAAGGCCTGAGGTTGTCGGCAACAGTCTAGTTGCAGAAAATCTAGAGATCCCTTTAAATACACTAAAAAAACTTATTCTTAGCGACATTAAAGAGGAACGTTCTCTTGCTTCTGGCTATGTGTGGGCCAAGAACTACAAGGAAGGAAATTCATGGGTATTGGCTGCTGTTAATAACTGGAATGCTCAAGAAAAAGTTGAGTTTTTTCTTTTACTACCGTTTAAAAAAGAAACATGGGATATGTTAAATGCTTCATTTGATGATTTCCCTTACGAGTATTGGGTAAATACCGTTACTAACACATACCACTGTGATTCAACGGAAGAAATTTACTTTGCAGTAGATTGCTTGTTTAAAGTAGACCGTCCAGTGTCAGCAATTGATTGTTTATCTCGAATTCTGAATAGCGATAAGGTAGTTGATAGCAGCAGAGTTGCAGTTGCTCTATTGAAATCTATTAAAACTACAGAAGATGTTAAGCGGTTTGATATTCACTCATTTAACGAACTTGTTAATTATCTTCAAAATGATGACACTGTTTCAGATGACGACTTGGTGCAAATTGAATGGGCATACCTGCCTATAATTAATAGTGGCGCTGATGATTCGTTACAGCCTCAAGTTTTAGAGAAAAAACTTGCAAATGAACCAAGTTTTTTTTGTGAAATCATTCGCAATGCGTATCGGTCAAAATTTCAAAAAGAAAAGAACGAACTATCTGAAAGCAAAATAAATATTGCCAAAAACTCACACTATCTACTTGATAAGTGGCGTAGGGTTCCGGGTATTGATGCAGAGGGTAAATTTGATGCCAATGCATTTAATAACTGGTTTAATTTGGTTCAAACAGAATGTGAAGAGTCAGGGCATTTAGAAATTGCGTATCAAATAATTGGAAGAGTATTAATTTTTAGTCCTTCAAATGAAGAAAATTGGATACTTGCTGAACTTGCTGAATTTTTGAATAGGCGTGAACTTGAAGAGGTGCGTACTGGTTATAGGATCGCGATAAGAAATTCGCGTGGTGCCCACTTCGTTGACCCAGAAGGCAAACCGGAATTGGAATTAGCCAAAAAATATCGCACTAAATCTGATGAAATAGAACTGCTAGGCTTTCATCGATTTGGTAGAACTCTTCGAGAGTTAGCCGACGGGTATCAAGCGGAAGCAGAGTCGATAATAGAACGGGTCTGACGCTCAGTGGAACGAAAACTCACGTTAGGCGAGAAAGATCGCCTGAAAAATCGATTAATGGGCAGCAGTGTCCGTTAAATACCATTTAGCGATTAAAAACACACCGTTTGAGCGCATTTTTCACTGTCCGCAATGTTTTGATTTATCGGACAAAAATCTCTTAACGTGTGAAACCGTTCCGCTGAGCGTCAGACCCCGAAAACGAGCGGCAAGCGCTTCAAAGACCTGCACGGTCGGGGTGTAAGGAAAGACCTTGCAGCGCAAACGGTAGGGAGTTGCCATAAACAGTGGCGGATAAGCTGTAGCCCGGCGCTGAACATAGCCCTCCCCAATAATCTGTTCGTCAGACTGGGCCTGCCGGAGCTTTAGGCGGGTGACGATAAACATAACCGAACCGCCGTATACGGACCCGTATGTACGGTGGTGTGGGAGGAGGCTGGTCGTGAGATCAGCCCCGATCCCGGTGGACAACGGATGTTATGTTTAATCTGGTCGTTATTTGGCAGGTTTTTCTGGCAGACCCATTTCGACCGTTTCAAGGGATTTGAGCATATAGGGGGTGAAATCGACTTCTTTACCGTCGATGAGGTCGACCATTGAGCCTGAACCACAGAAAGCAAAATAGCTCTGGTTTTGTATCAGGCAGAATGACAGTTTTTTCTTCACCCCTTTCTTTTTTTCCTCTAGGGGAATATTGCGGTTTACTACCGCATAGCCACGGGTATTGACGGACCGGATATTATACAACTCCAGAGGCTGCAGCTCGCTCAGGTTTTTAATGCCATAAAAGTCCAGAGAACGCTGAGTGCCTTCCTTGCTTAAAATGTACTTTTTGTTTTTCCAAAGCCCTGTTTTTTTATCAAGATAAACCTCTTCAGGTAATGCTTGCCCCGGTCCGTACCCGTTAGTAATGACATCAACAGAGAACAGACAAAGCCAAGTATCCGATAGTGGATATTCTTTGCGTTCAGGAGGATGAAACATTTTTAATGAAATTACTTTGCATCCTGATATGGTCGCCAAATAATTACTTGAAGTGATTTGATTAAATAAATTTTCATTGAATTTATCCGGATTAGCGATCTCCGGGGTTATTCCTCCTGAGGAAAAAAAAGGGATTACCATCAGCAGTAATAATTTTTTCATCAGCCTCTCCTTAGCTGGTCTGATTCGGGCTTCTCGTTGACCGGGTTATTATCGCTGTCCGGGAATTTCTGCTCGGTGAGGACGGCTATCGCGCTGCCGTAGACGCAGCAGCGGGTATCAAAACCATTCAGCCCCTGATAGCGTCCGTTATCGATCTGACTTGGCAGATTAACGGCGGCGCTGGCCCGCCAGAAAGCCTGGCTGCGGTAGTAAATCTTTATCCTGCTCTGTCGGGGAGTGACGCTGCACCGCTCCAGCACGTGATCGTTATCGGCGTAGGGGGCCATATTCATTGAAACCCAGTAAAACCCGGCACTGCTGGCCGCCTCATGGAGGTCGCTGCTGACGTTATTCCGCCACCGGATAATGTTCTCCGGGACGTGGTTTTCGGTATCAGACAGGTGATTGTCGGTGTAGCGAAGGGACTGTTGTGCATACAGACGACTGTATTCATTTATCAGGGTGTTCCTGATATTTTCCGGGCATGCTCGCCCCCTGAAGCTGAAATAATTGAAGTAGTTTTCAGGGTTAGTAAGCTGTAACAGGCCGCGCCCGTACCACGGGTGGTACCAGATGTTGTAGCGGCGGATGACCAGACGCGTGCGCGGGTCTGTTTCCGTATAGCGGTACCCTTCCTCCATCGACCCCAGCCAGCCCGTTTCCTGAATGCCGTTCCCCAGGAAGCAGGCGATGCGCAGCGGGGTGGTAATCAGGTATTTCTGCATTGCCCTGTTCATGTGCGTACGGATATTGTCCGCGACGCTGCCGGCACCGTCCCGGTAGTTGTTGATGGCCTCCCAGCGGTAATCATTCCGGCCAGCCGTTCTTAGCGCGTTCCGGGGAATGAGCTGTTTCAGTTCTGATTTGCTTAGCCAGCAACACTTGCGGAAATGGGTGATGAAGGTTTGCGGATGGAAATGCCACAGCCTGCCGGTGCCGTGTTCGCCGGTATCAAAGCACAGCGCTGAGGCATGACTTTTCAGCCGTTCATAGTCTTCTTCAGACATGGCAGGAACATCGTCAGAGCCTGTTTTGAGCCAGGCATAGCGCTGGTCAAAGGTGGCAGCATTCCACTCCAGCGGAAAATGGCAGACCAGCCGGCAGCTCAGGTCGCTGAAATGCCCGCTGTCCTGTAATCCGGCGATAAGGGGGGAATTACACTGACTGTTGTTGTCCGTGTCATCGTCCACCATCCGCCACCCCGTCCAGTGCGGGAAGTCGGCATCGCTGAATTTTTTGATGTCAGGGGAGGCCAGATTGACCATGCCCGTTCCGCCGGGAAAGCTGACGGTACGCCACAGTGGGGCATCAGCAGGAGTCAGGGTTTCATGTTCAGTACTGATGACCCGGCCGAAGCGGAGGAGTTCGAACCCGGCAGACGAATTCTGCGGGTACAGGCGTCTGGCAGTCCGGAATAAGTTGTATTCATACTTCCCAGCAGTATTTTGGCTGTTATCAAGCGGATTAGCATCGGCATTCACCAGCATCTCCCCCACGGTGTCGAACCATGCCGGCGTGGTGGCATTTTGCCTGCGGGTGAGCATTGTGCAGTCGCCTTTTCCGAAGGTCATGCTGACGAAGAGTGGTTCCGTGGTGGTATGAACTGCGTTCAGGCGGGTCGTGTCCGGTGAAGCTGCGTCAGGTACCGGTGCGTAAAAGGGGGTGCCGGGCGGTAGATAAAAATGGATATCGCCGTAAAGGGTGTCGGTTCTGCCGTCACGGGTGATATCGACTTCAGGCGTGGTGCGTCCGGTCAGTTTCAGCATGTTCTCGTCGTCACAGAACACCTGAAAATGGAAGGCATTCACACCGTCCACCATACCATTCATCCCGATAGGGTCTTTACGCCAGATTCTGGCACCCTCTGCCACTGCCGGGTCCAGTCGGTCGCGAAGGTGCATATACAGGGAATAGAAAACAATACTGCCGCTGTCACCTGAACCTATGGAGGTTTCATGTTTCAGCAGCACATATCCGTTATCAGTCTGCCCGTTGTAGTTCAGCGGGAATGCATCGCGCTTATCCGTTCCTGATGGCTTACGGAAAGAGACCACCACACCATCAGCAATCGCCCGGACCATTTCCGGGTGGTGGGTTTTGTCGCTATGGGTGACGTGTACACCACCATGCCAGGAACCATGCGCATTGAGTGGGAAGCTCCGCGTTGCGTCGATGGGAAGCATACTGTTTACCCATGAATCCTCACTGTCACCAGCATTCTGTTCACGGATAAAGGGTGGGCTGATAATCATGATGACTCCCTGTCTGTATGGCAATGGCAGGGAAATCCCTGCTTTTCGTATGACTAACTACGATAGCGTACTGAAAGGCCTGGATAAAAGGCAAAAAAAGCGACTATGTCGTGAGTGGCAGGTAATGCCAGTAATGATTCACTTTCCGACAAAGAAAGAATCTGCCTCCTTGCTATACAGTTTCCCTCATAAATTATTCGATGCGGTATTTTTAACAAAAATGGTTATCGCATATAATGACTTAATGCTAATGTACGCATACATTAGCATTAATAGAGGTTGAGATTATGCGGAATGAAACGAAAGAGGCCATGCGTATGTTCTTGGGCGGTAGATGTTACACGGCGGAAAACCTCGAACGAGATTATCTTGCCGAAATGGTCGGGTACAGTGACGACCGCTGGGAAGCGCCGCAGCGTGCCGCACGTCTGGCGGCGGCGGTAAAGCGTTACAAAACCTCGCAAATGCTGTGTTTTATTTTTGCCACCGTCGCATACGATCCCGACCCAGATCTAACCCCGCTGGCCGTGAAGCGGCTATGTAATGCCCTCTTCGGCAGAACGGGGAGCCAGTGGCTGATTGTGGAAATTTTCGGGGATACGGGGCGACAACGCCGCAGCGACGATAGTAGCCCGGAGGCCGTGGAAAAAATGGCCGCCATATATCGCCACGAAGCCAGGCGGCACTGGTCTGAAACGTTGGCAACGATTGAGCGGGTTAAGCGTACCTATAAGGAGGGGGTCAGGGCATCTAGGAATGGCGAGGACTGATCATCTTTAACTTAATGCTAATGTATGCGTACATTAGCATTAAGTTATTGTGCCAAACGTACAATAATTCTCGATATCCAAACTGACCCCTAGAACAGTGTTACATGCCGCTACGTGGTGCCTCCTTCTGTAAGGAAAGCAAGAGCCGAGGTTTGGGGTGGAAGCAAAAAGGTTGAAAAGCCCACGATGAGTGGGCTAGTTCTCTGGCAGTTAAGCTGTTCTTGCAATCCTTTCTAACGCGACTTGAGCAAGAAAGCCCGAGCGGGTTTTAAACTCGGGATGTGTTGCTACACAGCGATCAATCCGGTCAATTAGAGATTTAGGCAGTGTTACGTTAATTTTTTCTGAGCCGCCAAGTAAGCGCGTTACGTCAATATCAACGACAGCCCAGGTATAACCGGCAAATTCTGGATCTTTGGCCAGCGCACCAACTGATGAAACGGCTGGAATATCCCCTCCCATTTCAACCAGCAATTCAATATGACCAGTGATCGCTTCTTTGGCATTAGCAATCGCTTCTTCCATCGTATCCCCAGCTGAGAAACAACCAGGTAAATCAGGCACTGTCACACCATATGCATGTTGTTCGTCGCCTGCTTCAATCGCAATTGGATATAACATAATTTAAGCCCTTATGATGAAGCTGGGATTAAATCCCAGCTTGTTTCCTGATGCTCTTAACCGTTTTAATGGGTAAGTCCTTTTTCGGGTGCTGTATGGTTACCAGTCCCGGTTTTGTCGGGTGAGTAAAGTGATGATGACTTCCATTTACTCTTACCAGTATCCAACCATCTTCCTTGATTTCTGCAATTAACCTTCTGCTATCCATCGCTATTCTCTGTTGTGTCCTGATGCAATAATTATAACCCTGACAACCCCAAGGTACAAAGTTTTTAGGGTTGTCAGGGTTATTTTTATCTCTTAGGATTCTGTGCAGTTATACATTTCGTCCCCACACTTATCCCCGGTTTCTGTGGATATTCAACATGTAGTATTCCAGGCAGAGACAACCAATACCATATGTTGTGTTCGTCACGCAGCCGTTATTTTTTTTGCCCAAGCCTTAAGCCGAGTAAAAGATATAAACCCAATTACTCAATTACTCAATTACTCAATTACTCAATTACTTAATTGAGTTTCTATTCGTTGTCTTTTAGCCAGGCGTCGGTAAGTTCATTCATAACGTCTGAGATAGAGACTCCCTTCCTGGCACATGCCGCTTTTAATCGTTGGTGTTTATCTTCTGGCATGTTGAAGTTGATCCGCTTCTGAATAGCTACTGGTGCGCTTGAAATGACTTTATCTAAGTCGCGGTTTTCACCGAACGTCATAACCTTATGAGTGGAGCTACCACTATTCTGTTTATTTAACGCCATGTTTTTACTCCAATACTTATTTACTCATTTGAGTTTATGAGTAAATGTGTTTTTACGCAACAATTTTCAGGATTTCAGCGGCGAGTACATCAATTTCACCTTTGGCCGCGCCATCATTGGTATCGAAAACGGTTTCACCATCTAGCACAGACTTAACGTAACTCTGTCGTTGAGTTATTGCTGTTTTGAACGAAGCAATGCCCGTTGCTGCAATGCTTTCCCGTAAAACGCTTAACATGGTGGCTTGTTCAATTTTTCGGGTAATAAGGAACCTACATTCTACTGGACGATTATAGGACTGTGCCTCCAGAACACTTATTACTGCACCAGATGCTGAGAAATCTAAAGGTGACGGTGTCACCGGTATAATTACCAAATCACTGACCATGACAGCCGCAGCGGTAATGACAGAAAGCGCCCCAGCCCCGTCAATAATCACATATGGATAATCAGTTAATTCCTTCCTTATTGTGTACACGTCTTTTTCTGATGCGACTGTGAATACATCAAAGTTGGCTTTTTCAGCCTTATTCCAGTTTGCCAGGCTTTGCTGTGGATCTGTATCTACTACAGCCACCTTATTATTTCTCGCAATACAAGTAGCAATGTTAATAACGCTTGTTGTCTTGCCACTACCACCCTTTGGGTTCAAAAAAGAAATAACTTTCATTGCGCTCCCCTTTTTTACTCATATGTGTTTATGAGTGTTTGTGTAATCACTCTAGCGTACTATCCTGTATGTGTAAATGATGAAATGTGTATTTACTCATATGAGTAAATGCGCATTTAATGGAGTTATGCATAAACGAGGCTTTGGCCATAAAATCATGACCAAACTGAAATCTTGTTTTTGATAACAAATAAGCAACATTAAATGCAGGCATTTTGGGAAAGAAAACGTGATCTTTTGAGGCGTTCACCCCGACATTGTAACGAGTGCTCTTGGCGTGGTGCGTGAAAGAGGCAATATGTTAACTACTGGAGGAAATAAAATGTTAAAGGCCGTGAAGCGGTTAACTCCACGGCCTTACTTACGTTTCCGTCAGCTTCAGAAGAAGATGCGGATCAGCTCTAAAACCACGATAGCGGCTTTCAGAACCATGATGATTTTATCAATCATGCGTCTCTCCAGTTAAACTGGAGGAGGAACACCGTTACTTACTCATACACTGCCTGTTGTAACGGTTTCTTCATTGTTAGATGTAGAGCGTTCTCCTCCTGCCAGAGCACTGAAACAGCACCACCTGTTGTTCAGCCAGGACTTTCAAATCGTTCATACCCGCTAAAGCCGGGTTTAAGGGCAGGAAAGCGACAATACAGAGCTAACCTGCTGATTATATAACGGGCCATGCAAAAACTGCCATCACTCTCTTGAGTATTGCCTGAGTATTACTCGAGTATTGACAGGCAAAGCATGGGGCATATAATTAGAGACGTTAGATGTAGAGCGTTCTCCTCCGGTCAGAGCACCACTCCGAACCGGAACCGTAATTAAACCCGACCTCACCAGTTGGGTTTTTTTACGTCTGAAAGGCGCTCACAATCCCGCCACTGCAACTATTATCTCGGTTATTGATTTTCCCGCAAGTATTGATTTCATTGAAAAATTAAGGTTGTGACAGGCCGGTTTTCGCTAAGTCCACGCCACGTAAGGCTTGTGACACTTGTCAATGGGAGGCAAAAAAAATGATATTTTTGATCGGCGCTGATTTCTTAAACGCCATTGAAAGCCAGCCCCTTTCAGTAGGGGAGGTATGGGCCGGTATGTTTCATAAGAAAAGAACGTTTGCAGCACGTCAATAACAAATTTCCCGTCTTCATCCCTTGAGCAATTGCTTTGCAGTCTGTACATCGAGCGTAAAATCCAGCCTCCTTCCCGCCAGTACATCGAGCGCCATCACCCTGGAATACACTTCAGTACTCCGGGCGTAACGGTGGCCCATCAGCGACTGAAGGATCATATCGGGCAGACCATGCATTTTCAGATGCATGGCAAAGGAATGACGCAGGGTATGCGGCGTGACCGGAATTGAAAACATGACACCGTCACGCTCGGCCCGTGTCACGGCGGCGGTTAACCAGTTAATCGGGGTCTGTCTGGAGGATACATCCCAGATGGGCTGATGCTTGATACGGGGTTTCCAGGTGGCGATGTACTCTTTGATACGTTGTTCATAGGCGGTATCGAGCACCGGCACCAGGCGAATGGCGGGTTCGGGCGGCTTATCATAGCGCGGGTCGGCTGGCGGTATCTCCTCTGTGATTTTCGGCCTGCCGGGTTTGCGGCTGGCTTCCCGGCCACGCTGTTTCAGGGTGCGTAACACCACCACCGGCTTACCACTCTCCGATATAAAATCCGCAGGGCGCAGGGCCAGTGCTTCATTGAGTCGTGCGCCGGTATTCCAGACGGTATCAAAATACGTGCGCTGGCGCAGATCGTCGAAGTAACTGAGTAACACGGCCACTTCCGGGGCGAGCAGGTATTTCGGTAATCCCGCCCCGAGGCTTGCGGCCAGATCACGTAATGACCGCGCATCCGCGAGCGACAAATAACCATTCCAGGCGTCGCTACGTGAAATCTGATTCATTTCGTGGGCTATGAGGCTCAAGTATTTAATCTCCGCATCTTCAGTTTGACGGCCTGACGCATCCGGGGCGTGGCCCGGATTTGTCCAGCCCCTCAGTATCCCGGAAGCCCGTTCCGGGATACTGAGGGGCTCCGGTAAAAATCCGGTTAGTTATCCTTGCTACTAAGGGTGACGAAACCGCCAGGCGCTGCCGGTGCCGTAAAGTATGCCGTAAAGCGACACGCTGTCCGATCACAATAATTCGGATTCTGGATTTTCAGAAAATGGACATTTTTTCCGATAATGCAATTTGGCCTGGTAAAAAGTTTCTGGCCGCAGAGAAATATGGCGCGGAGGGACAGGAAGGAGGGCGGCAAAACACTATATCTGGTAGCGAAGGTAGCAGTACGAACCACTACATGTTGATTATCCACAATTTCAGGGGATAAGTGTGGGGAGGAAATGTATAACTGGACAGAATGCGCTGTATGTCCAATCCGGGGCGGGAATTAAGAGAGAAGGGTTCCGGTGCCTGGATCAAGCCCGAACGCAGACACCGGAGCGCCAGTAACGACGCCCGGCTATTTTACCGTAAAGCGCCCCAGATCGCGGGAAATCTTTTCCGAAAACAGATCGTCAAAGCACACTACCCCGGCAGAGATATTCGCAGTAAAATACGCAATACATTAATATAATTGCGAACAGATGGCGTCTAAATGAAAATTGATTTCTTCGAATGTAATTACTTTCATCAATTGAACAGTTTTAATATTGAATTGTATACAATAAAAAACTTTCATAACCACAGTGAGTCTTACTGGCAAACTGTTGAGGAGGATGTAAATAACTCCATGATGGCTGAAATTAAAGACGCAGATACAGAAGATCATGAGAATATTGTAGATGCCTATGTAGAAGATCTCATCAATGCACAAAGCACAGCACCAAGATTTCACCGTGAAACCATGCTTGTATCTCTATATTGCCAGGCTGAATACACTCTTTTAGAATACTGTTCGTGGTTTAATCAGGATGTTATGGGCAAGGATTCTAATTTTGACAAACTGAGCAGACACGCCGTGCTGGATAATATTTCCCGGTATATGCAGGATGTGATGGGGTTTGATTTAACATCATTCAAAGATGAGTGGGAATATTTAAAGAATATTAAACTTATCAGAAACCGGTTAGTGCATTCGAACGGAAAGGTTGGAAAAAAACCCATGAAAATAGAATCGTTTTGTGAGCAGAACGTGAATTTCAGAATCCAGAATGGATTTATCGTTCTTTGGAAGGGGGCAATTGATGATGCTATTAACGTGTTAATGAAATTATTGCATAAGCTGGAGAATGAAAATCAATTGTTCATAGGAAGACATCAGGAAAAATTTGGGGCTTTTGAACACACGGGATTCAATAACGTTTGACAGATGCTGCACCTGTTGGAAGCGTTTAAACCAGTCGCGGTGCGAGACAGTGAAACAAAGGGAGCACAGGAATGAAGATGAATAAAGATGAATAAAGAAGACAATCTGGAGAACTGCCCGGACTGCGGCGAGGATATGCCAGGCAGTAAAATCCGCTGTACGCGCTGCCAGCGGCAGCACGACGACGAAAATACGACCGAGGCCGATTATCGCGCTATAATTATCACAGGAAAGTATGGGGTAACAGATGGCCGTTGAGTGGGTGGATGTGGCTGATAATGCCGTAAAAATCGGATTGGGTTCGTTTATTGCTTTGCTTGGCGGTGGGTTAACGCTGAAGTTAACACAGCAGCACGAATTAAAGAAAGACACGACAACACAGGAATTAAAAGAGAAAGAGAAAAAGACTGAGCGCTATATAAAATTTCTGGCATTGTCTCAGTCTCTCATGCAAACCTATTTATATAAACAGTGTGAGGCTAATGATGAAGGTTATCTTGAATATTTACGCATACATAATGAAATAACAATCACGTCGAGTCTTGTTATCAGAAAAGCAGCGTTTAAATTACAGTATGATGTTTCCACGTATATTCTTTATAACAAAGATAATGATCCAGATCTCATTGAAAATTTAAGAGAAGTGTCGAGGGATTCTGTGTCAATGTTTCAGGCTATTGTGAACGAAGAACTGTGTAACGGAAAGTTTGGGCGTACCAGTCAGTAGTACTGGACAGATTATCGGAGTGTCCAATATCAAAGGGAAAAGCCGATGGCGCGGCTATGACTAATATGCGTCATTCCCCACGACGGCGCTCATGTTGCAGGCGCTCCCTATATGCGGGATCGCTTTCCCACAGCTCAGTGACCTTCTCCACATCAGAAACAGGAAAACTTTTCAGTTGCACCTGAGCTGAAAGGCTACCTGCTTTTGCGTGTGCGAAAAACCATTCCAGGGATGACAGACTATTTCCTGTATTTTTCATAGGTGTCTCCATAAAACCTTCTGTTTTAGAAGAACAATTATATGTTTCATGAGTGCCGGAAACGTGATGCAGATTGTGCGGTGGACAGAAAGACCTGAACGTCCAAAATGGTAGAGAGTTTGACGGTCAGAAGGCAATCACTGAGGAGGCTGGATGTACGTAGGAGTCAGTTAGATTATACTCTCGACACCTCCTCGTATGAGTTATAGTAGGATCTGATGCGTATATATCATTACACTGATTTGAATGGACTGAAAGGAATTATAGAAAATGATTGTTTTTGGGCGACAAATTTTTATTTTTTGAATGATGCTCAGGAGTTACAACATGGAATGCAATGCATAGTTAGCTCATTGGAATATCTTAAAGATGAATTTAGTGGCAGAAGTCTGAAATTTATCCGAGATGCGATGACAAAATTTGAGCTTTTCGAAGCTAGACATATGTATAATATTTCATTTTGTCGTGACTCTGACCTGCTCAGCCAGTGGCGGGGATATGGTGCAAAACAAGGTGTTTGCTTAGAGTTTGAGAGCGAAGAGCTATTCGAATCGCTTAGCTTTAGTGAATGTGCATCTATTTCAGGAGAAGTGATTTATACAAAGCCGGATTCCACTCCGAAAGCTAAATCGAAAATAACTGATTTTTTCAGGCGAGAGGATATTGCGAAGCTTATAGCAGACGACCCGTTTCACGAAATAATATATTCTGCTGATTTTGCAAGAAAAGCTACTCCATTTTTTAAGCACGAAAGTTTCAGTGAGGAAAAGGAGTTCAGAATTGTGATTCAACCAATAAATAGATTGAACAATGTAAAGGTCAGGGTCAATGATTACGGGCTTATTCCGTATTTAGAAATTAAAGCAAAAACAAAATTGCCATTGAAAAGCGTGAAAATTGGCCCTTGTAAAGATAAATGGTTAATGACTGAGGGAATACAATTTTTGCTTCAGTCCAAGGGGTATACCGACATTCCATGCTCCTATACTGAAACCCCATACAGGGGTTAAAGGTAAGGGGGCATGGGCAGAAACACTGGGATGTCTAGTATTATCCTATTTTATTGCTGCCGTGGGGAGTTCCTGCCAGTTCGTTGTCCAGCGTGGAGAAAGCATTTCGCGTTTCATTTGCCAGCCCTTGTTTATCCCTTGACCTGCAAACCAGATTTTCCCAAGGCCAGTATCGTTTATGCGATCAATTACGCTCATCAGCTGGGCGCTGTTGGGTCTGGGCGGGGTTTCATCAAACATATCTATCTGACCGGGACGCGGAACAAAATTATTGAGCATGATGCCCGCCTTTTGATAGCGATAACCCGGTCGCCAGATTCGCTCTAAAGCCCGCATTGCTGAGGCGATGATGTCTCGAGTGTCCTGGGTGGCAAGTATCAGCGTCTGAGTAGCTGAGTTGCTGTAATACGGGTCGGTTGAAAAAGGACTGGTACGTACAAATACCGTGATGCTTCTGCAATATTGCTTTTCCCCGCGCAGCTTCACGGCAGCCCGTTCTGCATACTGACAGACCGCTTCTCTCATTTGCTGCTCTTCAGTGATGCGTTCGCCAAAACTGCGGCTACAAATGATTTGCTCTTTTGCAGGTAGCTCATCGATGGATATACATGATATGCCGTTAAGTTCTCTTACGGTGCGTTCAACCACCACACCGAAGGTCTTACGAATAAAGGCCAGGTTCGCATCGGCGAGCTGAAGGGCATTTTTCATCCCCATGGCTTCCAGTCGAGCGCTGATTTTTTTTACCGATCCCCCATATATCGCCTACCGGTGTCAGAGCCAGCAATTTTCTCTGGCGTAAACGCTCAGTCAGAACAACTACGCCTCTCGTAGCTGGCCATTTTTTGGCAGCATGATTGGCGAGTTTGGCCAGTGTCCGGGTTTGTGCAATGCCAATCCCGCAGCTCAGGCCGGTATCTCTGTAAACCGTTGCCTGGACCCGCTTACCATACGCCTCTAGGGACTCACAGGACTCGATACCGGAGACCGTCAAAAAGGCTTCATCGATTGAGTAAATAGTCAGTTGAGCCGCGAGACTTTCCAGGGTGGCACATACTCTGGCGCTCATATCGCCATACAGAGCATAATTTGAACTAAAAACGGCAATATCATGTTGTTTTATCAGAGGCTTAATCTGGAACCATGGCGCACCTCTTTTAATGCCGGTTTGTTTTGCCTGGCGATTGAGAGCCACGCAATTTCCATCGTTGTTTGACAGGACAATGACCGGCTTATTTTTCAAGTCAGGTCGGAAAGTTGCTCACAACTTGCATACATCGCATTGATATCACAGAGTAAATACATGTCAGTTCCTCACAGAAAATCATGGATGCTGTGAGTGACCACGCCGAATATTTCCAGTTCATCAGGGTTAACGTAAATCGGGCTGTAGGCCGGGTTCATTGGCATCAGACAAAGGCGGGGGTGCAGCATGAGGCGCTTAACCGTAAATTCGTTCTCGATGGCCGCAATTACGATACTACCGTGAACGGGCTTAATAGCGCGGTCAACTATCAGCAAATCGCCTGACAAAATGCCACATTCAGCCATCGAATCACCTGAAGCACGGACATAGTAAGTCGCTGATGGATGCCGTATGTAGTGCTCATTCAGATCCAGTGACGAGTCTATCCAGTCTTGCGCTGGACTGGGAAA